>NZ_JAYKZZ010000009.1:0-177653 GCF_035818675.1 Parapedobacter flavus | reverse complement strand
GTAGCAACCCACGAAACCCATGCCTTGGAGCGGCAAGAGAAACACCATATTCCGTGGCGCTGGGCGGTTGCGGCGCTGGTGCTACTGTTGGTTATGGGCTTCCTTGCCCGTCGGTTTTTCCGCTGATTCCATCGGTTTTCACCTAAAGACGGGTTCGGGATATGCCGCAACGGGTTCTGGTCATACCGACACGGGTTCATGTCGCACCGACATGGATCCATGTTACGCCGACATGAGTTCAGGTTGCACCGACATGAGTTGATGTTGCACCGACATGGGTTGATGTTACTCCGGACTGGGTTCTGCCAGAAGCAAGCTGAACCTGGCTGCGTTCCACAGGGGTTCGGGTAGGCTACACCCGAACCCCTTTTGGTTCCACCCGATATCGGGTGCGTCTCACATTGACACATGGCTGTTCCAACCTAACCCAAGATGACGCGACCTTAATCCATGTCGGTGCAACCTGAACCCAAGATGACCCGACCTTAACCCTTGTCGGCGCAACCTGAACCCAAGATAAGCTCACTCCGACCCAAGATGACTCCACCCCAACCCTAGGCGACTTCACCGGAGTCCCTTCAGCGTGCAGCTGAACCCGGGTGCGTTCGGCATGAACCCCTGTCGGTTCCACATGGATCGGGGGCCGTTCCACACGGGTTCGGGTTGCATCGGGATGGAACCGGGTTGCGTTGAACAGGGTTCAGGTCGGCGTTTCCGGAACCCGTTGCGGCATATCCTGAACCCGTTACAGCGATGTGTTGCCGGTTTTACAGGAACGGCTAATGCGTCGTCGAGCCGTCCATTCAAATAGTAACCTTTTGCTGGTTTTGTTTTCTGGAGCGTTGTCGGCAAGGTCAAATTCGCGGGGATGATGTCTGGATGATCGGCACATAATGTCGATACCATTCGAACTTTTCATCAGTTGACACAATGGCTAGGCCGTGCGCCTTTGCCGTAGCGATTATCATTCGGTCAAAAGGGTCTCGATGGTTGTCATGCAACGGGACGTCAGCATAGGTGGCTATAGTTTCATGACTAAGTGGAATAAAATTAAACCCGTCTTCTTTTCCCACCGTTATGATATCGGAAATATCAATAGCGAAATCGGACAGCTTGCCGATTGTTTGTTTTATCGTAATCTCGTAAAGGCTAATATCGGATACATAAATCGTATTTTTCCGGTCGGTAATCAGCTCCGTAGTAGCGTCTTTCAGATTCGGATGATTAAGTTGGAACCAAATCAAGATTTGGGTGTCAAGGAGGATTTCCATTACATATAATCCTTCATGTCATCAATAGGGTCATTGAAATCTTTGGGAATATCAAAATGTTTGCCCTTATGTTGCTGTAAACGCAGAAGCCCCCCTGGTCTTCGAGCTTTTTTAGCGCCCGACTTTTCTTCGTTGAGAAAAGTAACCACCACATCGGCCTTTTTGATGCCGCGTACCGGTTCCAAAAGTTTAAGCACACCATTTTCATAAACACCTTTGATCGCCGTATACATATCGATTCCGTTTTAGACAAAAATAGCAATAACTTTTGACAAGCCGCATTTGTTCTTTTTGTTTTCCTAACGCCTAGTGCTTTAGCCACACAAACGTCATGGGAACCAAAAATACTAGGTTTTTTTATCGAGAATCAGTAAGAAAATAATTTTCTTGTAAATGACAAAAATAGTCGTATCTTGCCTTTGTATATTTTACAAACCAGTTTATTCACATGGGGTAATTCTAAAAGCACCTCAGTAATATTATATAAACAAACAATAGTAGCTCTAAATAAAATAACCGAAAAGATGAGAAAAACACCTAATACGGCTTTCTTTATCATATTTTTCCGGTGGTAATTTAATCGTCGCCGGCCTTTTAAACAAGTGACAATAAGCATAACCTTTAACCATATTGATGCCAGGAATTATGAAAATAGTTGAGGCAGTAATAATCAATTGGAAACGTCCAGAGAATGTTGAGAAAATCGTTTTTGCCCTGAAACGACAATCAATTCCGTGTTCTATAACAGTTTGTGATTGTCATCCAACTTCCGAGTTCTCGTTAAGTGAAAGCGTAATTCATGGTGCAGACCGGATTTATAGATGGGCACATAATATGGGTGGGTTTAATCGATATGCTCCACTTGGAACATTTCATGCATTTTTATAGCTCTTCATAATTTTTTATGCCCAATAGAAAATCCTTGTACGCTATCTTTTTTACGGTTCTTTTGTTGTGGTCATGCATGACCGATCAAAACATAAAAAGTGAAGTGCATTTCCCCAACGGACTAAAGGTCGATACCATACCGTTTAGTTATTCTTCTACAGGACATATACTAGTAAAAGTGACTATTGAAGGCCAAGATTATCATTTAGGCTTTGACAGCGGTGCGCAACGGACAATATTTAGGAAAGGGATACCACTTACACAGATTAGTCAAGATAGTGGAGTCATTATGATTGACGCATATGGCGATCATTATGCCGCATCCAGTGTAGCGCTGGATACCTTGCACATCGGCCGTCTCAATATAACCGGCCTTGGTTGGAGCGTCCAAACGGATATGACAATGGATGGTATTTTAGGGGGTGATGTTTTACGCAATTTAGTTTGGAAAATCGATTTTGCGAGACGATGTATCTATGTAGCGAAAGAAGTCGACAGTTTTGATGAAGATAAAAAGCAGGCAACCCGATTTATGTTAATTAACAACTTACCATACGTTAAATTTCGTGTGAACGGGGTTAGTATAGAATATCTCATGGACACAGGAGATAATGGTTGTCTGAATATCAATAATGCACTACAGAAGATCCACCCTTGTGAATTTAATAATCGCACCATTTCATGGTACTTTATCCCTCAAAAGAACACACCTTTTGAAGCGTATATCCATGAACCCCGCCAACATTCCGTGATCGATACATTTAGTTATACCGATGGCGCCGTTGAAATTGGCAACCACTCGCTCAATCATGAGGTTGTTGAATTTGTCCCCTCCGACAGCCCGACGAGGTTCGGATTGGATTTATTACAGCGGTTTGATTATGTGGTGTTAGATTATCCTGGCAGGAAACTGCATTTGGGTAACCCTCAGCATAAGTCCTACCGGTATCTGGACAATATGACCAGACGAATAAATAGTATGGGCGTGCAATTGTCTACAGACACAGTTCCAATCGTAACAGGCATATCCTCTCTCGTAACAGGAAAGGACATTCTTTTGAAAGACACGATCGTGGCCATAGATGGGATTTCCTTTCTGAATCAACCTGCCTCATTCTACAGCGAGTCTTGTTTTATGCATGATGGAACAGGCGTTACACAGAAAGATAACCGCCTGAATACCGAAAAGGGTTGCCTACCTCCGAAACATACCCTTATGCTTGACCAATTTACCTACCGAAACGACACCGCAACGCTTAGTATAAAAAGGGGAAACAGAATCCATCAGGTAACGTTGACTCGCGGAAATCAATTTAGATATCTTCCCGATACAGTGATTCATTTTGGCGATGGCCCACCCCTTCCGGGGTATGTCGTAAAAAGCTATCAATGGGTAAATGATGAACGGGGCAACTATTATCTGCTGAATACTAACCAGCGGCCTTTTCGCGAAGAAGATTATCGCTAAACCGAAGTTATGGCGAACGTTTTTCATAAAGCGAAGCGAATGAGATTCCCTTCTTATACCCAGCATGACCAGATGGATTGCGGCCCTGCTCGCCTAAAGATTATCGCAAAACATTATGGGAAAAAGTTTTCGATGAAGTACTTGAGAGACAAGTGTTACATTACTCGCGAAGGGGTTTCACTATTTGATATCGCCAGGCATCCGAAGATATTGGTCTCAGAACGCTCGCTATAAAAGTACCGTTTGAAGACCGTAAGTCAGATCATTAAGAAAGCCCAAGTGCGAACAATACGAGGGTCGCATTCATGCGGAATATTTAAAAAGTGCAGTTTCATTAATTTATTTTGCTAATTTAATTAGTGTTTGTTATATTCGCATCATTATCATTTAAGAAACCCATTTCTCTTAATAACCCGATGAATTATGGCCGACATCTCCTCACCCCATGACAGTTTCTTCCGCTCGGTGTTGGATGATAGCCAGATGGCACTCGACTATTTCAGGTCGGCGCTGCCGGAACACGTCATCGGGTTACTCGACCTTTCCACGCTTAAGCGGGTGCCGGACAGCTACGTGTCAAGGGAACTGGAAAAGACGATGTCTGACGTGGTGTACCGCTGCCAGCGGGTGGATGGCAAGGGCAATGTGGCCGTGTGCCTATTGGTGGAGCACAAGAGCAAACCCGACAAATACACCCCGGTGCAGGTGGGAGGCTATCTGTTTTCGGGCTACCTTCAGCAGGTCAAACAGAGGCACAAGCAACTTTCGCCTATTATCCCAATCCTATTTTATCATGGCAAGCAGAAATGGGAATATTGGACATTGAATAGGCTGTTCGACGAGCTAGGCGATGAACTGCTTGGATTTATCCCGAAATTTGAGTACATTTACGCCAATTTGAGAGACACGCCCGACGCTGTTGTCGAGGCATTGAATAATCAGTTTTTGGCATCGTCGTTGCTGATACTGAAGCATTACCATAACAAGGCGTGGCTGAATCGGAATTTTCCAAAGGTGCTTTTGATGGCATTGTCTTCAGGAAGTAAGGAGTTGCAGCAAGCGTTTTTGATGTACAGTTTCGTTCAGGTTGAATTTACCGAGGAAAGGATAATGGAAATGATTAAAGAATTACCATTAGCGATTAAAGATAAAGTCATGAGTACATACGAAATGGCGGTTGAAAAGGGCCGAAAAGAAGAACGTATTAAAGCCCAAAGGCTGATTGAACAAGAGCGGGCTAAGGCAGAACAAGAGCGGACCAAAGCTTATACGGAAAAAATACGCTCCGCCGCGAAGATGAAGAAAAGCGGATTCGATAATGCGATGATTGCCGATATATTGGAGTTGTCTATTGAGGAAGTCGACAAGCTGTAGCCATTCAGGCGCTCATTAATAATAATATCGAACCACCCATATTGGGCGGTTTTGTTTTTTTACAGCCAGCCCGCAGGGGCTGGTGGAGTCTGACCTGCGGCCGCTGATGGGTAAGGAGAGTTTTAACGTGACCAATCGATGAGCTGCAAGCCACCCGCCATATCGTTGTTGATTTCAAAAAAAAGCATCATTTTGATTTTCAGTAATCAATGGGTATAATTGTCGAGCAGGTATGCTGATTTGTACGCAACAGACACTGTGTTTGTTTGTGAGGACCGCGTGTGGGATAGACGTGATTCGTGATCAACCGAATTAAACTGGGCATTTTCGATGGCGCGGAAAAAGTTGCCGACAATTAGTCTAGAAAATATCGTTGAGTCATTCTGACGAAGGGAGCAAGATACCGTCCAAAAACAATTTTACTGATCCATATCCATATACTGAAAAACATGTTCCAGATAGGTGTCTGTCTGTTCACTATGTTCTTTAAAAGGCACGAAAATTTTATCAACATCTAAATCGAAATCTTTGAACACAAAAAGAAAAGGCAAATTCTTGTTTTCTAAGCTAAGCCCTAGCTTTTCGTCCTCAAGGATGTATATCGGGAACTTTAAAGATTTGCCTCTGTATTTGAGACGTAATTCTCTAGCACTATATCCATCTACTAAAAGGCAGACCTTCTCTTCGTTGCCTTCAAATCGCTTTACTAATTTATCCAAAACCTGGTTAACGCATACATGGCAATCGAACTTGGAATACCTTAATACTAATATTGGAAAATCCTTTAAGACACCGATTAAGGGGGTGACGTTTAAATTAGAATCTACTAAACTTATGTTACCATCTATTTCTCTTCCGGTACTCGGGATAACAAGCTCCGGATAAATTTCCCAAAAAAATGTTCGGTTATCGTTGACTGAGGCAGGAGGTGGCGTGTTTTCGTTCTCGTTTTCGATAAAATTGTTTTTGGTTTTGCCCAGACCAAATCCCAAAGCCATCGCGGTTAATATACTTATAGTCAACCAGACGTATCTGTACTTAGTGTATATTTCTGTTTTCATCATCATTTTTATTTCGATTAGGAAAACCTAAATGCGGGATGATTATTGCTGAGTTTTAGCGATTCCAATTATAGACCAATGGTCCGTCACTAAGCCAACAACAATAAAATGTGGCGTTGCGTGGTGCCCCTAAAATTCCTTATTGTATAATATGTCTCTTTTTAAATCCGTTAATAACAAAATGGGGTTTTGGTCGTTACCTCGCGCATATATTTCTTTGATTTCTTTTGGCATAGTATGCATATTGCTCCCCTGTGCACTACGAGTATTTACCAAGTCGATAAAATTCTTAGATGAGATGGATGAAAGTATCTTTTCATCATCTACGCCAAGAATATCATTTCCTAAAATAGGCAAAAAATTCGTGGTCGAATCCGAGACATATCTTGTTAAACTAACCAGCGATTTGTTTGATAAATCGTACAGAAACGCGTCTGAATATGTTCCTCCCTTGAGCTTGAATACCAACTTGTCATCTAACTGGAAAAAATCGGTAATCAGGTATATTTTAGCCCCATTTTTTTTGACGAAAAGCTTCCTCTTTTTACTATATTTTTCATTTTGGGTAAAATCGTTCGGTATGTTCAAATGATTTGGAAAATTAAATCGGAATGCCCTGAACATTTCTCCGGACTCGTCGAAACAGTAGATATTTTCACTGTAGGGTTTCACGAAAAAAACCAAATGGCCCGATTCGAAAAAATAATTGTTCGCCCCGTAGACATCGTCTCTGTTGATAATGGAGGCATCAAAAGGTAAATATTGTCTACGTATTTGGTTATCTTTGAAAACGATAATATTATGTGGGTTTTCCTGATTTCTATCAGATTTTCTAAAAGCCAAATAGCTTAATTGATATTCATTTACGTGATGGTTTTCTCGTATGTTGTAATCTATTTCTTTTTTTTCATACACGCGCAAGAAATCTCCATTAAGGCTAAATTCAAAGATGTTAGCAGAATGTAGATCGTTAAAGTACAATTTTTTATTTTGATGATCCAGCGCGAAATCGACTACCTTTTCATATGGCATCGGTAGTGCATCATCATCAGGGCTAATTTTTTTTAAAAACTTTCCCTCTTTGGAGAAGAATAAAATCTGGTTTGTGGTTTTATCTAAGATGATATAGCGATCAATTAGACTTTCTAATTGGGTTATTTCTGAGAACTCAGATTCCTCTGTCGTTTCTAAAGAGACAAAATGAACCGCGTTTATAAAATCATCAGTTTTTAACGAAATGCTTTTCTGTGGTTGTATATCTATTGTTTTGAAATCTTGTCGATTGTTAACCTCTTCTGATAGGGATTTAGGATTGTGATTTTTACACCCTATTATGAAAATGAATAGAGGAATATAATAAACGTAATTTGTACAAGCCATGGATATAACGGAACGGTTTTAAATAAAAAAATTAGAGTGATCTATCGTTGAATATTGTGTTGTTTTCTTGATTAATTGTATTTAGGGTGTGTCAGGAACAAATAAGTCCTCACATTCATCATTACTACTAGTAAAGACTTGTTTCTGTTGACAAAAGTCTTCTGGGTTAAAAGTCTCGTTGCATATAATTTCGTCTACAGGTTCGTTCACCCTTACAGCGGTATATAAAAGCCCGATATAATTTCCAAATTGGTCATAGACGGGTTCAGGTTCCGGATCCAGTTCGCAACGCCAACAGTCGTCGATCGTATTTTCTTCCCAAATTTCGTAACCCTCCAGGTCTGATATTACCACCTCACAACTGTTGCCATCTGGAGACTGTGCAGATAGGTTGCCCTTGGTTGAAAAGATTAACAGGCAAAATGCACCTGCTATTAAAATGATTTGCAATTTTTTCATAACCTTAAAATTTTATAATAGATTCACTCTAATTGATTGCGATTTATATTTGTTGATGCAAGGAAGCAAACGATATGCCTATGCCGAGCGATAGCGCCCTATTTTTCAGGTTTTTCGACCAATTATTCGTGTCGTAAGTGATATTGGCCAAACCGAAACTGTAGCTTGCATGAAGCGAAAGGAAACCGAATTTTATGCCAGCCAAAAAATTGATTCCGTAATCGACGCTTCTCAAGTCATTGTCTTTATAGATGATTACGGCCGACGTAGAGCCATCAGTATAGGTGTTCTCACCGCTCATAGCAAACCCGATATAGGGGCCGCCGCCAGCGAAGACATTGCCGTTATTGCCAATCGGCATCTTCCCAAGCACATTGATGGGTATATCCAACCATTTCGTGCGCTGTATGATTTCAGCGGCACCATCCACAGCATCGGTTTTTATTACGCGCGCGCCTTTGTTTTGTAGCGAAACCTCTGGTTGAAGGTAAAGAGCCGGTGCTAGCCGAGTGACCAGGTATCCAGCCAGGTGAAAACTGGTTATCGATTCCGCTTCTGATGGCGCATGCTGGTCGCCATAACCGTAATTAGTGAAATTAACGCCGCCTTTGATGCCGAAATCGGTTTGTGCATGGACAATTGTCGTGGATAGCAGGATGAAGATGAGTGGGAATAGACTTTTTTTCATGTTTTTCTGATGGACGGTCAGCTGTATGACGAATGAATTGTCGTTTTCTTTAGTCCGTTATATAACGACCCGAACCCGCACCCGTTGATAAAAATGTTTCGCTCTCTTTCGATTTATAATTTGTAGAAATAAAAAGTATTGTCTTGTTGAATACAATAATTAGGTATATCTACGTCTGTAAAAATATAAAAAATTGTCAATGTTCCAAAGATTTTTACCAATCGGTTTAAAACAGACGATATGCCATATTTTATTGTGCCTGCTTGTTGATGACGGTGATGGCTTAGCGCTGAACTGAATAGCGTATTAAAAGATTGTGTAAACGTTAATACGTTTCAAAAAAACTTCCTGTACATTTGTCAAAAAAAAACGCCATGCCCAAACGTAAACACCTGGTTGCACCTTCCGTATTATCCGCAGACTTCGCCCACCTCTATGATGACCTGGCGATGGTTAACCAAAGTGAAGCGGATTGGTTCCATGTCGATATCATGGACGGTGTCTTCGTACCCAATATTTCGTTTGGGTTCCCGGTGCTGGCATCCATAGCCCACTATGCCAAGAAGCCACTCGATGTGCACCTCATGATCGTCGATCCCGATCGCTACCTGGAGCAATTCCAGGCCATTGGCGCGGATAACATCACGGTACATGCCGAGGCGTGTACCCACCTGAACCGCACCGTGCAGTCGATCCACGAACTGGGGTGTACGGCAGGCGTGGCCATCAATCCGGCTACCCCAGTTTCGCAGCTCCATGAAATTATCGAAGATGTAGACCTGGTGCTGCTCATGTCGGTAAACCCCGGGTTCGGTGGCCAGAAGTTCATCGAAACCACCTACCGTAAAATCAGGGAACTGCGCGATTTGGCCGCCGGCCGGAACGACAACCTGCTCATCGAAATCGATGGCGGCGTGAGCAGCCACAATGCACTCGCCCTCCTCAAAGCAGGGGCCGATGTGTTGGTGGCGGGTAATTCGGTTTTCTCGGATAAGAACCCAGCACATGCCATCGCTGAACTGAAACGGATGACGCCGGATTCGATTTCAATTGTTTAGAACATTTCCAAATTGATTGGCTATCCAAGCTGCCCGCTGGAAGCGATCTTTTTTTTGTAAATTCGCAACAATTAGAAAATAAGGATATTTTATACGATAGATGGCTTTTGATATTGACATGATTAAAAAGGTCTACGCCCAATACGGCGAGCGGATTGCCGCCGCCCGTAAGGTGGTGGATAGGCCTTTGACACTAACGGAGAAAATTTTATACACCCACTTATGGGATGGAAGCGCCACACAGGCGTATGAGCGCGGTGCTTCTTACGTTGATTTTGCGCCCGACCGGGTGGCTATGCAGGATGCGACCGCCCAGATGGCGCTGTTACAGTTTATGCAGGCCGGACGACCGCGGGTGGCGGTACCTTCTACGGTACACTGCGACCACCTGATCCGCGCGAAGGAAGGTGCAGAGAAAGATTTGGCGGTAGCCACAACGGAAAGCAGGGAAGTGTTTGATTTCCTCGCGTCGGTTTCCAATAAATATGGCATTGGCTTCTGGAAGCCCGGTGCGGGTATCATCCACCAGGTAGTGTTGGAGAATTACGCGTTTCCGGGTGGGATGATGATCGGTACCGATTCGCACACCGTGAATGCGGGCGGCTTAGGCATGCTCGCCATTGGCGTGGGCGGTGCCGATGCTTGTGATGTGATGGCCGGATTGCCTTGGGAGCTCAAGTTCCCGAAATTGATCGGCGTTAAGCTGACCGGCAAACTGAATGGCTGGACAGCACCGAAAGATGTGATTTTGAAAGTAGCGGGTATCCTCACCGTAAAAGGTGGTACGGGTTGCATCGTCGAATACTTCGGCGAAGGTGCACAGTCCATGTCGTGTACGGGCAAAGGCACCATCTGTAATATGGGCGCGGAAATCGGAGCAACCACATCCACGTTTGGCTATGATGAGTCGATGGAACGTTACCTGCGGGCAACGAACCGTGCGGACGTAGCTGATGCGGCGAATGCGGTAAGCGAACACCTCACGGCCGACCCCGAAGTTTATGCCGATCCGGAACGCTATTTCGACCAGGTGATCGAAATCAACCTGTCGGAATTGGAACCACACCTGAATGGCCCTTTCACACCCGACCTGGCAACGCCGGTGTCGAAAATGAAAGAGGAAGCCGCGAAGAACGGCTGGCCATTGAAAGTGGAATGGGGACTCATCGGGTCGTGTACGAACTCTTCCTACGAAGACCTGTCGCGCGCGGCATCCATTGCCAAGCAGGCGGTGGACAAAGGACTGGTGACGAAAGCCGAGTTCGGTATTAACCCCGGATCGGAACAGGTGCGGTATACAGCCGAGCGGGATGGCTTGCTCGACACGTTCACCGACCTGGACGCCACGATATTCACCAACGCATGTGGCCCATGTATCGGTATGTGGGCACGCGTGGATGCGGAAAAGGCCGAAAAGAACACGATTGTACACTCGTTCAACCGTAATTTTGCGAAACGGGCCGACGGCAACCCCAACACCTATGCGTTTGTGGCCTCACCGGAATTGGTGGCTGCGATCGCGATTTCGGGCGACCTGTCGTTCAACCCGCTTACCGACACCTTGGTCAACGACCGCGGTGAAGCGGTGAAGCTGGACGCGCCTGTGGGCGACGAGCTCCCGCAGAAAGGGTTTGATGTGGAAGACCCCGGTTACCAAGCCCCGGCGGCGGATGGCAGCGGTGTGGTGGTGGCGGTTTCGCCAACGTCCGATCGCCTGCAATTGCTCGATCCGTTTGCGGCATGGGAAGGCACCGACCTGACTGGTTTGAAACTGCTGATCAAGGCGAAGGGAAAATGTACGACCGACCACATATCCATGGCGGGTCCGTGGTTGAAGTATCGTGGGCACCTCGATAATATTTCCAACAACCTGCTGATTGGGGCAGTCAACTTTTTCAATGATAAAACAGACGCGGTTAAGAACCAGCTGACGGGTGAATACGGCCCCGTGCCGGCGACGCAGCGGAGCTACAAGGCTGCCGGGATCGGTACCATCGTGGTGGGTGATGAAAACTACGGTGAAGGGTCGTCGCGCGAACACGCGGCCATGGAACCCCGGCACCTCGGCGTGCGCGCTGTACTGGTGAAGTCGTTCGCCCGTATCCACGAAACTAACCTGAAGAAACAGGGGATGCTGGGATTGACGTTTGCCGACAAGGCAGATTATGATAAAATCCGGGAAGACGATACGTTCGATATCGTTGGGTTGACGACATTCGCGCCGAACACGCCATTGACCGTGGTTGCCCATCATGCCGATGGTACCACCGATCAAATCGTGGTGAACCACAGCTACAACGCGCAGCAGATCGGCTGGTTTAAAGCGGGTGGGGCATTGAATATCATCCGCCAGGGACAGGCCTAGGCGCATCGTATACATGTACTAAACTAAACGAAAGCCGTCTTGGCAGTATTGCCGGGACGGCTTTTTTTTGTTACGTTTGTTTGGCATGCCGGTATTGAATTTAAACAAAACCCAACGACGTAAACTGAGCATTTTCGCAAAATGCCTCATCTTTTCCTTTTTGGCCTGGGCGCTTTTCGCGGTTTCGAGTACGTACGTCTATACCATCAAAGCGGGCATGCAATATGTAAACGCGCCGGATAACCGGGCATTCCACCCACTGCAATCAGACACGGTAAATGTACAATTGGAAGCCAATGGGTGGCAGCTGCTGTTCTCGTCCTTCCAATCGACATCCGAAGTGATCCAGGTGGACCTGAGTGGCCTACGGAATAGGAATTGGGTGGTTTTTGCCAACCAGCTGGGGTTTATTAACCGGCAATTTCCAACCAATAAGCAGGTGATATCGGTATCGCCGGATACGTTGTATTTTGATTTCTCCAAGCAGACCGAGCGTAAAGTGCCGGTAAAAGCACTGCATCGTCTCCGATTCCGGAAGCAGTACGACATCATCGATGAAGTACGCGTGTCGCCGGAGTTTGTGACGATTACAGGTCCGCTTGATGATGTGGTGCAGATTGAACAATGGGAAACCGATACCATCCGGGCATCGAATGTGAACGGCGACCTGCATACGGTGGCCGTATTGAAACATAATCAGCGCGCAAATATCAGTGTTTACCCGACCTCCGTAACGGTCGATATTCCGGTTGGCGAAGTCACCGAAAAGGTATTGGAGGTGCCCTTGAAAGTAGAGAACGGTAAGCCATTCAGCTCTGTGAAGCTACTGCCCGGTAAGGTGAGGCTCACCGTGATGGTGTCCCTAAGGGATTTTACGAAGGTGACGGCCGGTGCCTTTGAAGCGGTCGTCAATATGGATAATTGGGTGGACGATGGGGTAACGAACCTGCCGGTCATCATTACCCAGAAACCCGATTATTGTAAGTTGGTAAAGGTGGAGCCGCAGAATGTCGATTTTTTTGTCCGAAAATAACGTTTTTTAAAAGAATAGGTATGCCTGCCATAAAAGTAGGAGTGACCGGTGGTATCGGTAGTGGTAAATCTGTGGTGTGCAGGGTGTTCCAGACATTGGGAATACCGGTGTTTGACGCAGACCGCGAGGCTAAGCTGCTGATGGCCACGGATAGTGATCTTATGGCTGCCATCCGGTCGGAATTTGGCGACCAAGCCTACCATGACGACGGGTCGGTAAACCGCGGCTACCTGGCCAGCCAGGTGTTCAATGACCCACAGCGTCTGGAGCGATTGAATGGGCTGGTGCATCCCGTGGCCATACGTGCAGGGGAGGAGTGGGCGCACCGTCAGGAAGGCCCCTATAGTGTGAAGGAAGCGGCATTGCTGTTTGAAAGCGGGTCGTTCAAGTTGAACGACTATACGATTTTGGTAACCGCACCGGAGGACGTACGGATTGCGCGGGTGGTGCAGCGCGATGGGGTAACGCCGGAACAGGTGCGGGCACGCATGCAGCGCCAATGGCCGGATGAAGAAAAAGCCCGGCTCGCTGATTTGACGATTGTGAACGATGGCAAACAGGCGATTATTCCGCAGGTGTTGGCGCTGGACCGTTTTTTTCGCGCTAAGCAGTCGTAATGGAAGCGATCTTATCCGATTTCCTGGTGCAACGTGCCGAGGGCTACTATTGTAAATACGGTGATTTTTTTATTGATCCGATGTTGCCGGTCCACCGGGCGGTGGTTACCCATGCCCACGCGGATCATGCGAGCCGCGGTCAGGATACGGTTTTCTGTACGGTGCCTACGGCGAGTTTCGTACGCTACCGCTACCGCCAGCATGCCGCCCGGAACTTCATGGAAACGCCTTATCATCAGCCATTTTCGATAGGGGATGTGATTCTTCGCTTTATCCCCGCCGGCCACATGCTGGGGTCGGCGCAGGTGGAGATGGTTTACCGGGGCGTCACTTACTTGTTTACGGGCGATTATAAACGACAAGCCGATGATACCTGCGAACCGTTGGAAACCGTCACGGCCGATGTGCTGATCACGGAAAGTACGTTTGCCGATCCACGGATTGTTCATCCCGATCCGGTTGAAGAGCTGTCGAAAATCAACAACACACCGCACCATATCCTGATGGGTACCTACGCGTTGGGAAAGGCGCAGCGGCTTACGTCGCTGCTCAATACCCATTGCCCCGATCGGCGGGTGCTGGTCCACCACGGTATATTGCCCTTCCACCGGATATATACGGCTTTGGGGATAACGCAGCTACGTTATGAACCTTACGACAAGCGGGCACTGAAAGCGGGTACCGGCCACCTGGTTTACCTGGTGCCACCGATGGCGTTCAACAGCTATTTTCGGGCAATCCCGTTCGTTCGGGCATTTGCATCGGGGTGGGAGCGCTTACAGCGGCAGAACGACCTGTCGTTGTACATTTCCGACCATGTGGATTGGAACGATATTTTGTACTGCATTGGCGAAGTAAAGCCGCGCGAAATCTGGACCGTTCACGGCGAGGGGCAGCACCTGGCAAATCATTTTGCAGGAAACATCCCCGTGAAGCGACTTCTGCACCTATAAACCCTTACGTTAGGCCAAATGGCCCATCTGCGGGTCCGTAAAACCGGTCTTGCCGGTTTCTACACGGCCGGCATACTTCCAGGAACCAGCAGTGTTGTCACTGCCGGTGACCGTTAGGTCGTACCAGTTGTGACTGTCTGCAAGTTGCAGAACCACCGTCTTGGTATCGCCGGCTTTCAGGGTATGCGTTTGCTCGGGCCTGTTATAGGCATTGTCTTTGATGTGGACGGTCGACGCGGCGTTGCCGTTATTCTTCAACACCAGCGATACATTTCCCGTTGGCTGGCCCCTGCGGGTGTCATACCGGAGTTCAACGGCAAGGCTCGGAAGCTTTGGACCGCTGAAATGGCGGTGGAACCCATTGGGGCCACTTACCTTGATGTCATAACCTGCTGCATCGATGTCGAAATCGTCGGTGAGCCGGTCGCCGGCAACCACAGCATACGAACGGACCTGGCCACGGTGATAAACGGTGAACGGCATACCGGCACTTTTTTTCCCGAAGAATGTATTTCCGGCGGCGAGGCCGAGTGTCAACCCGCTTGCGTCGGATACCAGGTCGGCATAAGGCTCATAAGGCAACGGCGACGCCGGTTTAATCCCCGGTTCCTGTCGCGGCATATCGGGCAGGTTCCAGGGGCGGGCCTTGGCGCTGGCCAGCTCATCGCCTTCGATGTTGCGGAAACCGTTGGGGGCATCCCGGAATTGTGCCTGATGGATACCGGCCAGGTAGGTGTCGCGTTGGATATAGGGGAGGTTACCATCGCTACCCCCCTGCTGCTTGTCGGCAGGCAGGAACGCTGCCGTCAGGTTTCCGCATATCGCCCGTCGCCATGCGCTGATGTTATCTTCCCGAATGTTTGTCTTGAACTTTTGGTTGATGAAGGATTCTAAAAACTGTAGGGTAGAGGTATGGTCGAATACTTGTGAGCATACATGCCCGCCGGTTGTCCAGGGCGAGGCGATAACCAAGGGTACGCGGTAACCCAATCCCATGGCGGCGCCGCGGGCGTCGTTCTTCTTTTTCCCTTCGGCCTGTTCCTGCGCCAAGGTGGTGTATTCGATGCGTGGATCGATACCATCGGAGCATTTGCCCGTATTTTTTTTATACGGGTTTGGTGGTACGAAGGGGGGGATGTGGTCAAAGTAACCGTCGTTCTCATCGTAGGTCATGATTAAGATCGTCTTCTTCCACACTTCCGGGTTCTTCGTCAGGGTGTCCATGATTTCCGAAATATACCACGAGCCATACCAGGGCGAGCTGGGGTGGTCCGAATACCTTTGTGCAGGAACCATCCACGAAACGGTGGGGAGGGTTCCCGCCGCTACATCTTTCCGGAAGGCGTGTAACATATCGCCTTTGGGGACGACGAGTTCTTGCTCCTTTCCGGCCTCATCGGTGTATTTTAATACATCCAGGCTGTGGAAGTCGGGATCTTCCTGGTTGGTTGTAAAGGCTTTGTGGAAGAGGTTCTTTTCGGTTTCGTCGAGTTTGTCGAAATTTTCCGCTGCCCAGCGCCTCACGTTCGTTTGTGCCTTTTCGAGGGCATCCGCTTTCTTTTCCAAGGCCGTTTCGGCTTTTTGGCGGGCATCGCTTCCTACTTCCAGTTTGGCGATTTTCTCCCGGAGCTCGGCGATCTCTTGCGGTAATTCGCGCAGTTGGTTCCGGTAGCCGATGAGGTAGCGCGACGTAAACTGCACGTTATACCGCTCGAACCGTTCGAGTGGGTTGCAGCCGAAATTGGATAACCACGAGCGCTCTTCGCCCACGAAGCCTCCGCCACAGCTGACATCGTTCTGGTACATCCGCCAACTGACACCGGCCGCCTCCAAGCGCTCGGGGAACGTCTTCCACCGACCTTGTCCCAGGCCGAGGTCGTTCCGTATCCACCATTTGCTGTCGGGGGTCTGCTCTTCCCGTATCGTGCCCGTCCAAAAATAGAAACGATTGGGCCATGTACTCGTCATGCCCGAACAGAAATTCTGGTCGCAGACGGTAAACGAGTCGGCCAGGGCATAATTGAACGGGATATCCTGGCGGTTATAGTAACCCATGGTGAGCGGGATTTTGCCCAACTCGCCACCTCTTCGTTTCGATTCAATCCAGTTGTCGTGCCCGCCCTCGTTATAAGCGTCTACCTGGCTGGCCCGCGAATGTGGTACGGCGCCCATCCAGGTGGCTTTCGTTTCCCGGAGGTTGAGGCGGAACGGGGCATAGGTGTGGCCCTTGAGATCCGACTGGAACCACACCGGGTTGCCGTTCGGTTGTGCGGCATAACGCGGGTCGTTAAATCCGCGTACGCCTTTCAGCGTTCCTAGTGCATGGTCGAACGATCGGTTTTCCTGCATCAGGATGACAATATGTTCGGCATCCAGGAAGGTACTTCCCGGGGTTGGTGGTATGGCTAATGCCCGCTGGATGGCGGGCGGGATTCCGGTGGCCATACCCGTTGCACCGGCCAGTACCGTTAATTTCTTTAAAAAATCTCTTCGGTTTTCCATCGATGATTCGCTCTTTGATATGAACTCGTAAGCGCTTGGATTGAATGTATTATACGGCTAATAGCAAGTACAGCCCTGCCGCGAGCGCCGCCCCGATGAGGGGGCCGACAACGGGCACCCAGGCGTACGACATATTGAACGTGGCCTTATTATTCTTTATGGGTAATAACGCATGCATCATGCGTGGTCCCAGATCGCGCGCCGGATTGATGGCGTAGCCGGTGGTGCCGCCTAACGCCAAACCGATGACCCACACCACAAAGGCAACGGGGATGGCACCGATAGATCCCAACCCAATGGGGGTCACTTGGGTATCATCGCCCAGTTGGGCGTCCGTGAAGTAAAAAACGGCAAACAGGAGTACGAAGGTACCCACAATTTCGCTGATGAGATTCACGGGTAAATTTCGGATCGCAGGTGCGGTACAGAAAACCGCTTGCTTGGCACCGGCATCGTCCGTTGCCTTGAAATGATCCTGATAAATCAACCACACCACGAAAGCGCCGCCCATGGCACCGATGAATTGAGCCAATACGTACCACAATGCGTCGACCGTGTCTATGGTTCCCACCATCCACATCGCTAACGTGACGGCCGGGTTGAGGTGCCCACCGCTATAGGGGCCGGCGATGACTACGCCCACAAATACGGCGAGTGCCCATGCGGTGGTAATCACAATCCAGCCGCTGTTATTTCCGTTGGTGCCTTTCAGTACCACGTTGGCAACCACGCCGCCTCCCAGCAGGATGAGGAAGCCCGTGCCGAGGATCTCTGCAATGAATGGTGTCATATCTTATCTACTTGATTTATTTAAACGTTTTTGCCGTTTCGACGGCCTTGTGCCAGCTGCGGGTTGCCGATTCGGCATCGTACGAAGGGTCGGCAACGAATGTGCGGTCTACTTGCCACTGACTTTGGATTTCGTCGGTGCTTTTCCAAAGCCCCACGGCCAGTCCGGCTAAATAAGCGGCCCCAATGGCCGTTGTTTCCGTGATCTGTGGACGCACGACTTTCGCTTCGAGGATGTCTGCCTGGAATTGGAGCAGCAGGTTGTTGGCGGTAGCGCCGCCGTCGACACGCAGCTCCTTGATCTCGGTTTGTGCGTCGGCTTCCATTGCCCGGAGGATATCTGCGGTCTGGAAGGCAATGCCTTCTAAAGCGGCACGCGCAATGTGCGAGGCGTTGCTGCCCCGGGTGAGCCCGACGATAGTACCCCTGGCGTAGGGGTCCCAATGGGGAGCGCCCAAGCCGGCAAACGCCGGCACCAGGTAAACGCCATCGGTATCTTTAACCTTTGCCGCCAGCTCTTCGACATCGGCCGAGTTGCGGATAATGCCCAGACCATCCCGTAGCCATTGTACAATCGCGCCGCCGATGAAAATGCTGCCTTCGAGGGCATACTGTACCTTGTCGCCAATTTGCCAGGCGATGGTGGTGACCAAGTTGTTTTTGGAGAGCAGGGGCTTGTCGCCGATGTTCATCAGCATGAAACATCCCGTGCCATAGGTGTTTTTCACCATGCCGGGCTGCGTACACAACTGGCCGAAAAGGGCGGCGTGCTGATCGCCGGCGATGCCGGCAATCGGGATGGTTGCCGCGAGGATATTCGCGGCGGTCTCTCCATAGACTTCCGACGAGCTTCTGACTTCGGGCAATAGGCTGTGGGGGATTTCAAACAGCGCCAACAGCTCATCGTCCCATGCCAGGGTGTTGATGTTGTAGAGCATGGTACGGGAGGCGTTGGTCACATCGGTCACATGCTTTTCGCCACCGGTAAGGTTCCATATCAGCCATGAATCTACCGTTCCGAATGCCAGTTCACCGTTTTCAGCTTTCTCGCGCGCGCCTTCCACATGGTCTAACATCCAGTTGATTTTGCTGGCAGAAAAATAGGCATCGATGAGGAGGCCTGTTTTTTCCCTGATGGTGTCGGCATGGCCCTGCTCTTTTAACGAATCGCAGTAGCTGGCTGTACGCCGGTCTTGCCAAACGATAGCGGGGTGTATCGGCCGGCCGGTGGCCCGCTCCCAGATGATGGTGGTTTCACGCTGATTGGTGATGCCGATCGCAGCGATCGAGGACGCCTTTAATCCGGCTTTCGCCACCGCTTCGGTAGCGACGGAGAGTTGGCTCGACCAGATCTCCTGGGCGTCATGTTCCACCCATCCGGACTGGGGGTAATATTGCTTGAATTCCTTTTGGGCTAATGCGGCGATTTTCCCTTGTTGGTCGAAGATGATAGCGCGTGAACTGGTGGTCCCTTGGTCTAATGCTAAGATATATTGACTCATAATTTCAATTTACTGTTTCGGATTACCTCACCTTGTCATGCTTTTTTGTGCCTTGCATGGTACATGCAATTTGGATGTACACGGTTCATAAACATGGCAAGTGCTGCCAAAGCTAAAAAATGTTTGATTTAAAACAAAGTGCTGTCAACAGCCGGTGAAAAAACCGGCCATTGACAGCACATATTTACATTGCATTGGGGACATCACTTGATTACCGAGATGAGGACGTCATCTAAAAATATGCGGTTTTTATTGGGGCTGGCACCGCGCAAGTCATAATCACCGCCCAAGAACCAGACTTGTGTTTCGGCGGTAGCGCCGGTAATGGTGAACGAACGCGTTGTTTCTTCGGCCAACCAGATCTCGGTACAACTTGGGTCGAGGTCATAATTGGGCCAGTTGTCGATAGTAAACGTTTCTGTACTGATCGTACCGGGGCCAATCAAGCCTACCTTGAGCAAGGTAGCATCCCTGGTGCCGCCAGCGGTTTGGTAAGGAACCGCTTTAAACGATACCTGCAGGTTCTTTGTACCTTCTACCGCAGCCAGTTTCGGACTGAGTATATCCGATCCGTAATTCGTTTTCCCGAGCTTCACAAAACCGTCACGGGCATAGGTAGACGGGACACCGTCGGCAGATGGGTTGTTCCAAGACCACCCATTTTCCATCTCAGCGTCGGTCCATTTATCTATCCGGGTTTCTCCACTGGTCGTGTAAAAAATGGAACTTCCGTAATTCAACCAGTTGAAATCCTCATAGAGGATGATTTGCATACCTGCCTGGCTGACTTCAAAAGGGTCGGGAACTTGCTCGCCATTGAGGTAGAAAACGAGATCTGCTGTACGGGCATTAGGTGTCTTGTTTAAATCGACATTCACCGTTACGCCTTGGTCGAAGCTTCCTGTCATCGGTTCGATGGTTAGCCAGTCCGCATCTTCTGGAATCTCTATTTTCCACTCGCCGGTAGAGCGGACAGTATATCGCCCATACAGGCCCTCTTCGGGTACTTCTAAACGTTCCATCCCGTCGAGATTTAAATAAGGATCGGCGGTTCCGTCTTCTGGTTCACGCGCTGCCTGGTCGATACGCAACACGGTATTCTTTCTGCGGCCATCGACCACAAAGGTGAGCACCGATTCCCGGGCTTCCAGCGTCGTGTTCCGGTCGACCGTAACCGTAAATGTTCCATTGCCGGTTCCTACCATGGGGTCGATCGTCATCCACGGCTCGTCGCGTAGGGGCTCAACTTCCCATGCCCCTGAAGTCTGTACGGTAAAGGTCTGGGATTCGCCCTGTGCGGAAACGATCATTTCCGTCGGGTTGTCTTTCAGTGAAAACGCGGTACCACCGCCGTCTTCCTTTTCGCAGGAAGAAAAGAAGACCAAAATGCCCAAGCATAACACGCTTAAGGACGTAATCAAACCCTTTCCTAGTTTAGTGTAATCAGTTACTTTCATTGTTGTGATTTTAAGATAATCAGTTAAGTATATGGTTTTACCTCATGAGGTATTCCAGTTCTTTAGGGCGGACCATCTGCTCGGTGTATACCCTTCCGAAACCGTCCGTAACGGTAATCTCCAGTGTGCTGGTGGGCGATGACGCCTGCACCTTGAATAGGTGCGACGATTTCGCCGTTACGAAATCTGCCGTCGGTACTGCATTCGTATCCAGCCGTTTTGCCGCATACGATATGATGTGCAACGGGTCTCTAACATGTACCCGCGTAACGGGTAGCTGGCTACCGCTTTCCGTTACAGTAACGGTCCAATCGGTGTCGTAGTTCCATACATTGATCAGCACTTCGTTGCGTTGGTTTTGATCGGCATACTCCACCGCATAGGTGTTCCACGACGTTCCGGTGTAGTCCGGTGCATAGGCATCTTTCGTGATGTGGACCTTGTTCAGGTCGTAAGCCCTGAATTGATAGTCTTCGTCATACCCGATGCTTTTATAGGTCCATTTCAGGTCCCGGTTGTCCGCTTCCCATATTTCATATCCGCCGGGTGTGCCGTCCTTGCAGATGTGGTTGTTGGCCAGTCTGCCGGTCCACCACCACGTAGCGCATACCACGCCAATGTTATGTTCCATGAGCGAGGGTGAATAGCGGATGTTGTAATTCATGTGGGTGTGCCCGGTAAACACATGCACGGTATCAAAGGCACTCAACACGTCGATCAGTTCCTGCCCGTTGGTCAACCGGATTCTCGGGTTTGCCGATCCGCCGTTTTCGATGTTCGGATTTGACGCGAGCTGGATATGCATCGCAACGAAAATCGGCGTGCTTTTATCGGTAATAATGTCGAGATCCTTGATCAGCCAAGCCATCTGGTCGGCAACGATGGTACCATTATAGTTGCGGTTATTGGTGTTCAGGTATTCGATATTGTCAAGAACCACATAATGCACCTTCCCGATGTTGAATGAATAATAAGTAGGGCCGAGGATGGTCCGGAACCTGTCGGCAGTTTCCCAATCGCCCGTCTTGGCGGGGTTGTTGTCGTGGTTCCCTATCGTATTGAATACCGGGGCATTGATCTTATTCATTTCCTGGAGATAATCGGGCAGGGAATAATTATTCGATTGCCAATAGGTCTCCCAGGTCATGTCGCCCAGGGTCAATGCATACACCTTCTTTCCGGCCTGCTGGTAGCGGCTGATCGACTGGTTTACGTCGGCCAGGAATCCCGATTGGAATTGACTGACATCCTGGTTTCTGTTGGCCAGGTGCATGTCGCCCAATACCATCACCACGTGGTTGTTGTTGTCGACGGCGGTGAGCTCAAAATCCATGATTTCCACAATATGCTCAGCCCGGGCCAGCCGATTGAAAAACAGCGGCAGGCGCTCGTCGGTCGCGACCTCGTAGTTTGCCGGGATAGACACGAAAACATAGCCGTTCTTCTTTGCCGATGGCAAGTAATAGATACCCTCGGCGTCTGTTTTCGAAACCACATGGCCGTCCGAGACCACCACGCCAGCTAAGCCGGCACCTGCCGCGTAGACGGTACCTTTTACCGTCATCCCGGGCTGGTCGGGAATCGTAGCATTAAAGACAACATTCAAGTTGGTAGCGCCCAAATACAACGACTCCGTACCCCTGGTTACGTAGATTTCGTACCGGATCGAGTGGAGCGTGTCGGGCAGTACCACCACGGCGGCAAGATCGGTGACACTGGTGGTTTCCACGGTAACTTTCTCGTGGTTGGTACCGGCTACCGGCTGAAAGACAATCCCGTCGCCCGTGGCAAACCCGACCCCCGCGATGGTAAGCGCCATCCCTTTGGATACGTCGGTCTGGAAAGGGAACGACACATCGGTCACCTTGAAGGTGTCCTCGTTGTCGTCCGGTTCCGGCGTTTCATCGGGTTTGGTCGGCTCGGTTGGCTCTTCCGGCAGGGACGGCTTTTTGCAGCTCCCCAGGTTGAGGGTCAGCCCCAAGCCAGTGACGATAGTGCCCTGTATAAAAGCACGCCGGGTGAAATGGTCTTTCTTTTCCATTTATGCTACCTGACCTGCAACTCCACGCGTTCTTTCATGGTCATCGTTACACCATCTATGGTGTATTCGTACGACAACAGAAAGACGTTGGTTTCTCTTCCAAAAGCCTCTTCCACCTTAAATATATTCGGATACGCGGGGTCGTTGTTTAATTGCGTAATCTCGATGTCCTTATACGGTTTGATGGTCACGTTGTTGAAATCGTCTACTTCCAACACGACACCTTTTTTCTCGATTGCTGCTACCGTTGACTCGTAGAGTTCATTGCCGACAACCATCCGTACACTATTATGGGTCAGCGGAAAAAGCTCCTTATTGGCGGCCACGGGTATGTTGCCGTCTTTAATCCCTGTCATCGTATACATGGAGTTGGTTACCTGGGAGGCGTACTCATTCTCGAACGATACCTGATAGAGCATGGTGTTCTTGGTTGGGTTGATCTCCACATCCGCGATATTGGTAGCCCTTAATCCGATAAAATAGGTCGAGTCCGGCGATAGGCCTTCCGGGCGCAATTTGATCATGGTCCGTCCCGTACGCTCACCAGCTTTAATCACGATCTTGTCGTCAAGAAGCTCGTACTTATCGGCGGGTACCAGTTTGGCATACAATTCTTCCGCCGCGTCAAAATTCGACCAGTTGTATTCTTCCAGGGGTGCGGGATCTTCCTCCAATCCGATCACCAGATCTTTCTCGGGGGCATGTGTACCGCCAACAGAGGCGGCTACATACCCGATGATTTCGTCTCCGGTCAATTGGACGACCTCCAGAAAAACATTGTGATCGTCGCTGCTGATTAAGGAGACCTCGTTTTTATACATTTCCTTTTCGAACACTTCATTGTCCTTGCAGGATACGAGCACTGTACTCAGTGCAAGCATTGCGATATAGCGTCTTTTCATTTTTTTATCTTTTATCGTTCATTCCTAATTATAATCCGTTCCTAATTATAACCCGGATTTTGATCGACCGAAGGCAATCTTCTCAATTCGGCACGCGGTAACGGCACCCAATTGGCTCTTTTATTGACTTCTCTGGTCAGGAACGAGGAGGTACCCGGAATGACACGTCTGTAATAGGCCTCTTTGGTCGCTCCGTCTGGGTTCATACCCATGATGGGCTCGCGTTCGGTTTCCTCGTAGATGCCCCAACGACGCACATCGTAGAAACGCCTGTTTTCCCACAGAAACTCGATCATGCGCTCACGTTCGATTGCCTCCTGTAGTTCCGCTTGATTGGCAAGCTCGCTAGCCGACAAACCGGGCAGTCCGGCGCGATAGCGGACCGCATTGAACGCACTGGCTATCTCATCGGTATTGCGGCTCAGGGTGTATGATTTGTCGCCCAACTGAACGGTGTGGCTGCCAGTCAGGTTGCTGAGTGCCTCGGCATACGACAGCAGGATTTCGGCATACCTGATGATGGCATAAAACTTAGGAAGTTGCCGTGCTCCTGTACCATTTTTCGCATCATAGGGGTGAACCCATTTTTTGATGATGTACCCGGTAATCGGATAGTTGGGCGAGCTTGCACTAACGCCGCCACGGCCATCCAAATCCTGGAAGTAGTATTTGGCGGTGTGGTTATAGAGGGTTGTGGAAGACAGGGCCTGCCACACCGCCTCGTTGAATCCGACGGATGCGTAAAAGCGCATCTCCCGGTTGGCATACATCTTATATACACCCGAATTGAGCGGGTATCCCGAGAAGCTCTTCGATTGTTCGGTGAAGAGGTCTTCAAATGTACTACCGGCAGGCAGGTCGCTGACTTGCTCAAAATACGTGTCGCCACGGGCCTCTTGGATAGTCCGGCCATCATTCATCAGGTAGGCATCGACCACTTTCTGCGTCACGCAGAAGCGTCCCCAACCGCCGAGCGTTGGCGGAAAAGCCCCTTGATTAAGATTGGTGTTGATATACGGAGCACTTCTTCCCCAGATGATCTCCGGATTGATGGCGGCCACGGATTCACCGGTAAAGATATCCGAATAAGACCTAAAGGGATCGATACCGCCGGCGCCATTCGGGAAGGCGCTATAAAAATCGGGGTCGGAGGTGACACCTGCTGGCAGCATAGGGGTTTTATCATCTGCCGGTACGGTATAGAGTTTATACAGTCCCATATCCATCACGCGTTTGGCTGCCGCAGCGGCTACCGCCCATCGTGCTTCGTCATATTCCTGGGAAACATAATGCACTCCGTCGGTCTTCCGTTTCCAATTGCCAAAGTAAGAGCGGGCAGCTTCGCCGCCATTATACAACGGGCTGGCGTGTATCAGTCGCAAACGGGCAACCAGCGACAATGCTGCTCCTTTCGTGGGGCGTCCAAAGTTCAGGAGTCCCACATCTGTCGGCATCAGTTGGGCTGCTTTCTCCAACTCACCACAGGTATAGTCCATCGCTTCGTCATAGGTAGACCGGGGCCGGTCATAGTATTCCATGGATTCGTTCGTGTTGAGCACTTCATCGCCGAGCAATATTGGCGGGCCGTAATCCACCAGAATATTGTAGTAGGCATAGGCCCGTATGAAACGGGTATACCCCTCAATCCGTTGCCGATCTAGCGTGGTCATATCCAACGGCTGATCCAGGTTTTCCAGAATCAAATTACATTTCCGGATGATTTTGTAATACCTGTTCCATTGGTTGAGCCCGCCAAATTTATCCGGCGTAATGTTTCCCGTGGCAAAATCCATCCCATAATAGATATTGGTGGTTCCGGTGCCTGTCAGTCCGTTGAATGCTTCGTCCGTCGCCATGGGCCCCGGCGTGTAATTGCTCCGGATGGTTTGCGACTCGTCATTGAACATGGCGGCCGCTCCCCACATATAAGCTTCCATATTCCGGGTGTTGCTGAATGCCGAATCGATGTTAAATTCATCATCGAAGTAACTGTCGATATTCAGGTAGTCCTTGCAGGAAGTCATCATCGCAACCAGCTGAATCATCAGGGCTGCGCTCGCTATTCTCTTTATGATTATTGACGTTTTCATGTCGTTTATTTATGCCTTTCGCTAGAAATTGATATATACCTGTGCCGAATACGTAGTCGGTATGGGGTATTTACGGCCGTTCCATGCGGCCTGTTCCGGGTCAAAGATTTTCACATTGTCCCATATATAGAGGTTGTTTCCCACAAACTGGAGGTCCATGGAGCTGACACCAACCCGTTGCAGGAAAGACGGGCTAACACGATAACTCAGGGTAATTTCCTGCAATCGGATGTAGCGCGCGTCATCTTGCCAGAATGTCGATAATTGGCTATTATTGCTGTTCCTGCCATATTGCAGGCGCGGGAAACGGGCATTGGGGTTTTCTGCCAACGCCGGATCGATACCGTTTTCGATGGCATATTCCAGTGGAATCCACCGGTTTTCCGGATCGTTTACCAACGAAATCACATTGCCCTGGGTACCGTCATAGAATGGCATATAGCCCTTACCGTTGGTCTCGGTGACGCCCTTGTAGGTCTTACGCATACCCACATAATAGAACGGTGTTCTTCCGGTTCCTTTGAACAGCACGCCCAGCGATAGATCTTTATAGCGGAACTCGCCGCCAAAACCAAACATCATCAGTGGGTAATCGCTATGGGTCAAAGGTACTTTGTCGAGCGTGTTGATCACACCGTCGCCATTGACGTCCTTGTACTTGATGTCGCCGGGCATGACCGTACCAAAGGTCTGTTTAGGGCTATACTTCACGTCATCTTCGTCCTTGAACAGGCCCAGGGCCTGGTAGCCACGGATGGAACCGTACGGGAAGCCGTTGTATTCCAGGTACGAATATTCCATGTAGGCCTGTTCCCAATTTTGCACCACGTTTTTAGAGTAGGTGAAATTACCACGCACGGTGAAGCCGAAGTCTTCATTCACCTGCGTGTTGTAGCTAATGTTTCCATCGGCGCCTGTGCTTCTCATCCGGCCCACATTGGCGTAGGGGTTGGAGATAACACCTACGTATTCGGGTACTTGCACCCGTTGCTGGAAAATACCGTTGCGCTGATCGCGGAAGAAGTCGATCACGAAATCGATCTTGTCGTTAAACAACCGGCCTTCGATACCGAGGTTGGATTTGATCGCCCTTTCCCAGGCCAGGTTATCCGCACCGATACGGGTTTCGCTGATGGTTTCTATACCACCGACTCCCCACACCATGCCGAAACCTTGATTGGCCTTCGTGAGGTACGGAAAGCGGACGTCGTTGATGATACGGTCGTTACCCACGGTACCGTATGACGCGCGGATCTTGAAGTAATTTAGCCAAGGCGCCTTTTCCTGCATAAATTCGTAGCTGGTGGGCACCCAACCCACGGCAACCGATGGGAAAAAGCCGTACTGCCTGCCGGGTTGGAAGTTTTCAGAGCCTGTGTACCCGAAGTTGACATCCAGTAAGTAGGTGTCGCGGAAGCCGTAGGTCAGTCGACTGGATACCCCTTGATAACGTAACGGAATAGCCGTTAAGTTGTTGGTGGCGTCCAGGGTGTTTTTGGCATCACTGAGGTAGTAATAGATCAATGCCGATGTGCGGTGATCTTCACCGAATTTCTGGTCGTAATTAATCGTTGACTCCAAATGGTACTTGCGGTATTGCCGTGTATCCTTACTGTAGCTCGCAGACCGTTCCTGTACCGTTTCTTGGGTGATGAGTGATCCATCGTAGTCCCGACCCATTGCCTGATAGAGCGCCGGCTGTATCCATCTACGTTCCGTAAACCGGCTGTGGATATCGTATGCACCCTGCACACGGAACTTGAGCCCATCCAGTATACCGGAAAGATCTTGGTTCAGCGAGAGGGTCGTTTTACCTTTGTACCACTGTTCCGTAGCTTTCCCGGTACGGTTGATCAGCACGTAAGGCGACGATCCTTCTCCACCGCCCATGGCCGGTAGCATACCATTGGAGTATTGGGTGGGGATGGCCAGCGGGGTGAGCCCCGACTGTGCTCCCCATATATAGTCGGTATTGGCCACGCCGGGCTGATCCAGTTTGGAGAGGTATCCATCCGACCCCAGGTATACTTTGGTGGTTGGGGTCAGGTTGATGTCTAGGTTAATCCGATAGTTATAGGTATCGAAGCCTACATTGGAGCTGTACGGACTGCTTTTGTCTATTTTGTAAGCGGCAGTTTCACTTTTTCCGCCCAAGCTCAGGAAGTAACGGGCTACGTCAGATCCACCACGCCCGCTCATGTAATAGCTTTGGCGCCAGAAGCTGTTGTTAAGGATTTCGTCCTGCCAGCTGACATCCGGATACATATCCGGATCCAATCCGTCCTGGATGATACCCAGCTCGGTTTCGGTATACACAGGCGATTCACTGCGGGCGAAGGCGGCCTCATTGGCCAATTGGGCGTAATCGTGAGCGCGCAGGTATTGCGGCAAACGATTGAGCCGCGAAAGAGTGGTGTTGGCGCGGGCCGTAATCTGTATACGATCTACCGTACCTCTCTTGGTGGTAACCAATACCACACCGTTGGCACCACGTACCCCATAAACGGCGGTGGCCGAGGCATCCTTCAGTATGGAGAAGCTCTCGACATCTGCCGGGTCGATGGTATTCAGATCACCTTCCAAACCATCGATGAGCACCAGGGCACTGGCATTGGCACCGAATGTACCGATACCGCGTATCCAGAAGTCGGCGATGTTTTGTCCGGGTTCGCCACTGGCCTGCATGGAGATAACCCCGGCTGCCCGTCCGCCAAGCAGGTTGGTCATGGAAGGGGCCGGACTCTGAAGGTCTTTCACATCGACCGTAGTGATGGCACCGACCGAACTGATTTTCCGTTGCGTAGCACCTAGACCCACCACGACGACTTCGTCTAACGCTTCACTCTTTCCGGTGAGCGCGATGGACAAGTTGCTGGTCGATTCGATAGCGACGTGCTCGATGGGTTCATAACCAACATACGAAAACACCAGCCGGTCTCCATACTCCACGATGATGCTAAACGCGCCGTTGGCATCGGTTGATGTACCGGCGGTGGCCTTGTCTTTGACATAAATAGACACGGCGGATAGCGGCTCGCCCGTTTCGTCGACGACCGTACCGGCAACCGTTAACTCCTTTGTTTGCTGTGCAGATGTTGCCGTGAGCCAAAAGCACAAGGGCAACAGGCACAAAATATAAATGATTCTCATTGTATTAGACAGCTTTATTATTCAATAACTAATTTGCGGATCCGTGAATTGCCATAGTCAGCGACGTAGATATCTCCTTGTTCATTGACCGCAACCCCCCAAGGGTTCCGGAACAGGGACTCTAGCGGACCTCCATCTCTGTAGCCTGCTACTCCGGGTTGCCCCGCAACCGTGGTAACGATGCCGTCTGCCGATACCATACGGATACAATGGTTATTATAGTCCGCAACGAACATGTTTCCGTCGTTGTCAAACTTAATATCCTTTGGGTAGTTAAATACAGCATCTTCGATCGGTCCGTCGCGGTGACCACTACCGCCGACGGCATTGATCCGTTTGAAGCCTTCATTGATGTGCTCCGGACGCAAATCAAGCATCATGAGCCCTTGTTTGAATTCATTCGGACTGGCATTTGAGTGGAGGGTCATCCAAAGCTCCCAAGGCTTCTTTGGATTGATGCCCTGCCCGTACTGCGATCCGTACGGCCATTTTGAATCAGCGGCTTTCGACCCTTCGTGTACAAGTGTCGCTTCATAGGTTTCTGGATTTATCTTGACCACACTGCCATCACGGGAACGGGTATAAAGAAATCCGTCATAGGGACTGAAAGAGACAAAGTTCATATATTGGTCACCCCTCGGGATTCCGTGGTCGCTTGCGAATGAAGCATTGCGCTGACGGGGATACCAGCCCTCTTTCGGGTCGAAAGAGAAAAACACCTCAACGACCGATTCGTGGGAGACGGTCATCATACCTGTCTTGCGGTCGACCGTTACGCCGTTGGCGTACGGATATGGGGAACTCGCAGCCGTATACATGGAGGTCACCAGGTTTTCCGCCTCACTGATTCGGCCTACACCGTATTTCGAATCGCCCGTGCCATCCCGCCAGGTCATGAACAGGTTACCCTCCGCGTCCAACTCGAGGTATTTTGCACACACATGGGCCTGATCAAGGGTTCCCGGTACGAATTCCCGGTCGCCAGAACCTGTCACCGTGGTCACCTGTGCTTGGGCGGTGTAGACGAATGTTTCGTCGTAGGCGGCCGACTCTTCGCCGATAACCACTTTGATTACCGGATCTTCTCCCGGAAGGCGGGGCACGATGGCGTAAATCCGATCTCCACTGGAAGAGACCACCGCCGCTTCCTTGTTATTGAAGAAAACCTGGATTTTACTGGCATCGCTTCCAAAGTTCTCGCCATCCAGCAGGATTTTGTCGCGTGCGCCACCCTCCTGTGGCGAAAAAGAGGTTAACGTAATCGGCACATTCGGGTCGTGTTCTTTACGAATGGCTTCTCCTTCGTCTTTACACGCGAAGAAAAGAGTTAAGACGGTTAATATACACGTCAGTAAATAGTAGCGCTTCATTGCATAATCATTTTTGAATTTTCCAAGTGGTTATTTGTTGCCGCAAGTATCGGGTACTGTTGTTTATTTTTGGTTAACGGCATATCACGATATTGTGAATCGTTAATGCTGGTTTCGTTTTTCTTTCATAACATACAGGTTTAATTAAAAAAGTAAATTCCTTTGTCCGTTTTTAGTTTTTATATTGGTTACTAATCAGTGCAAGCGCAAAGTAATGAAATTAAAATGAGAAGTAAAAGAAATAAATTGAAATATTTTTAAACATTATCATACGAAATTAAACCTCGTGAAACCATGAGGGGTGCTGTTCGGGCACATCATTATGTGCGGCAAACCCATGCGTTCCCCCAAATAGCCTCGTTATGACAATGAAGTTCTCATCAAATTATCAACCTTTTCATAATTGTTTATTTAGTATCGTTATCTTTCACTTGGGGACGCGGCGCCTTGATGAGGTACGCCGTAGCGACTTCCCGGTACTGAGCCAGCTGCTCCATAATCCAGTCTTGGCCCTTACCCAATTCGGCTGCCATTATTTCGGCCACTTTCGGCGCCATATCAATCGACGCCTGGGCATTCAGGAAGAGTATCCTTAGCCGGCGGGCCAATACGTCTTCGACCGTGAGTGCCATCTCGTGCCGAGCCGCCCAGACGACCTCTGCGACAATATGTTCGAAATCGTGATGGAGTTTTTCCTGCCACGCCGGATTACTTTCTGCCAGCAGTTTTATCCGGTCCGCGTCGCTACCGTAGGTTGCTAAATGGCCGGAATAGCGGTGCTCGGTATAACCATGTATCCTGGTGGTTGTCGTCTGGCATGCCACCGCGGGAAGGCCGGCGACATCAAGCGCCTTATTAACGGTTTCTTCGGCCATCTTCCGGTAGGTTGTCCATTTTCCGCCGGTAATGGTAACCAAGCCCGAGGGGCTGACCATGAGTTTATGGTCGCGCGATATCTCTTTGGTGGGATCGTTATCATCATCGGGCGCGGCGAGGGGACGGAGCCCGGCAAAGACACTTAAAATATCCTCTTTTTTCGGCGCTTTGGTCAGGTAGTTTGCGGCAGTTTCTAATATAAATGCAACTTCGGACGAGGTGGGGTTGGGCTCAAGGGAATGATGGTCCACCGGAACGTCCGTGGTGCCTATAAGGAGGTGCCCATGCCACGGCACACCGAAAAGGACGCGCCCGTCGCTGGTTTTTGGGATCATCAGCGCTTCTTCGCTTTCGAGGAACGTATGGTCCAACACGATATGGGTACCTTGGCTCGGCCTTACGATGGCCTTATGGTTACCGGTATCCATCATCAGCACATCGTCGACGAATACACCGGTTGCATTGATAACAACTTTTGCGCTCAGCTCGCGCGAAACCCCACTATCCAGATCAATAAAGCATACGCCGTTTACTTTTCCGTCGTTGGCTTTTATTAAACCGGTGACTTTACAGTAATTAATCAGTGTAGCGCCATGCGTGGTGGCCGTTTGGGCTAAGTTTATCGCCAATCGGGCATCGTCAAATTGCCCATCGAAATAACGGACCCCGCCCTTGAGGTTATCTGATTTCAGGTTGGGGAAATTCTTTTGGATTTCGGCTTTTGTTACCGCTGTCGATTTGCCGATGCTCCGGCGCCCCGCCAACCAATCGTAGAATTTGAGACCGATGAGGTATTTGAGCTTGCTGAAGAACGAATAACAAGGGATGATAAATGGCTGTGTACGGGTAATGTGCGGTGCGTTGGCAAAGGTAATTCCCCGCTCCCTTAACGCATCGTGCACCAATTTGAAGTCGCCCATGGCCAAGTACCGAACGCCGCCGTGCACCAGTTTCGTGCTGCGGCTGGATGTGCCTTTGGCGAAATCGTGCTGCTCCAACAGGGCTACTTTTAACCCCCTGGTGGCGGCATCGACCGCTACGCCCAAGCCGGTAGCTCCACCGCCAATCACCACGACATCGTACTCTGGGCTATCGGAAAGCTGCTTTAACGACGAAATTCGGTTTAAAAACTGGGACTGCATAACTGGGTTTTTCAATACGTAACTAATCGAAACATTTCAACACAAGAGCAAAAGTAAATGAAATTTATCAGATAACAAAAAATATCATCTTTTTTCCGGGGAAATGACTATGTTCGTACTGAAAAAGAGCAAATGATATGAATAGCGTAGAACGCCACCAAGCCATTATGGGGCAATTGAAGCAAAAAGGTACCGTAAATGTGATGGACCTTTGCGAAGAACTCAACGTATCATCTGTTACCATACGAAAGGATCTGAAATTATTGGAAGACCGGCAACTGCTTTTCCGCACGCATGGTGGGGCTACGTTGATTAATCCGTATACGGTCGATCGGACCGTTTTCGAGAAGGAACAGATACAGGCCAGTGAGAAAACGGCGATTGCAAAGGAAGCGGCTTCAATGATCACCGATAACGATTCCATTATCATTGCATCGGGAACCACCGTGCAGGCGATGGCGCGGGAAATAAAGCCCATCGGTAACCTGACGGTCGTAACTTCTGCGCTGAATGTATCCGTGCAATTGATCAAGCATCCCAACATCGAGATCTTGCAGCTGGGGGGGATTCTCCGGAAAAGTTCCACTTCGGTGGCGGGACCTTATGCGGAACAGGTCCTTTCGGATTTTTTCTGCAGTAAACTTTTCCTGGGTGTAGACGGGATTGATCTCGAGTTCGGGTTTACCACGACAAATGCACAGGAGGCCCACTTAAACCGTAAGATGATGGAGGTATCGCAGAAAGTGATCGTACTTGCCGATTCCACCAAATTCGGGAAGCGTGGATTCGGCCGGATTTGTGACATTGAAGAGGTTGATCGTATCATTACGGATAGCGGGGTGCCCGACCATACCGTAAAGGCACTGGAACGGTTGGGGGTAAAGGTTACCGTTGTTTAACGTATAATCTGCCCACGCGGTAGCGCAAGGTGAATTGTTGTTGATTGTCCAGTGCACCGGGGGTAAAATGGAGGCTCAGCGTAAACCGGCCCTCAAGTCCTTTATACTGCAACGGTGTCCAACCCAGGTCGAGGCGATTGTAGCGACTGGCGGTATAGAAACGATCGCCATATACAATAGGCAAAGATTCGCCTGCATAGAACCTATTAGCCACAAAAAATTTCCGGTATTCCGCGTATAATTCGGCGATGATACCTTTCGGCGTACGCCAGTCGTACACGCCTCTCAACCGATCATAAGCGATAAGCCCACCGCCACTAATATCCAATGAATCGAGAAAAACGATCGGTGTGAGGTCGGCGCCGAGTTTAACCATAGCGGCACCATTGTCGCGGATGGGGGTCGGATCGGTTCCGGCGCCCCCTTTGCTCCGGGCATTGTGCCACAGGGTGATTTGGTGCGAAAAGTAGGCCATTCCCATCCCGACATAGCCCGACATGCCTGCAAGAAATTGCTCGCGGTCGATCGCCGTTTGTCTACTGGTCCAATCGATCCAAACCTGTTGGTGAAATTTATGGCGACCATAGCGCCACAGCAGCCCCTCGATGTTGGGACGGTAATATTGTAACGTATCGTTGAGGATGGCTTTATGGTATCCCGACAGCAGGCCTTCGCGTGGGAACATGCCGATATAGAACTGGTGACCGCGATGCTTATAGTTATAGTAGACGGTCGGTGAAATGCGGTCGGCTTTTCTTCCGTGCGATCCGAATTCGTGTAGGTAGTTGATGCCTGCATGGAGGAAATGGCTGCTGTCTATCGAAAAATAGACTTCCGGCGCTATCCGGATACCCAGTATGGATTGGGAATACCTGCCCGAGTGCGCATACTCCCGATTATCGGCAAAGCCATGGAAGCGAACGTCCCATCCGACATCCTGCGCGCGCGTTGCCACAAAAGACAACAGCGCGGCCGATAGGAAAAATACACGGCGAGCGATAGCCATGATCAAGTGAGGTGCGGCAAATCAGACCTCCAGCAACAAACGTGCGGGATCTTCAAGCAGCTGTTTTACACGAACCAAGAAACTGACCGACTCCCGTCCGTCGATGATGCGGTGATCATAAGACAGTGCAACATACATCATGGGGCGGATAACCACCTGTCCGTTTTCGGCAACGGGGCGTTCAATGATGTTGTGCATGCCGAGAATAGCCGATTGTGGGGCATTGATGATGGGCGTAGACATCATCGATCCGAATACGCCACCATTGGTAATGGTAAAGGTACCGCCAGTCATTTCTTCGATGGTCAGCTTATTATCACGGGCTTTCGTGGCCAGTTCGATCACCTTTTTCTCGATCTCGTGGAGTGATAGCGATTCGGCATTACGGATAATCGGGACAACAAGACCTTTTGGTGCCGATACGGCAATGGATATGTCCACAAAATCGCTATACACGATTTCATCGTCCTCAATGCGTGCATTTACGGCAGGCCATTCCCTTGCTGCTGTGCATACGGCCTTGGTAAAGAACGACATGAACCCTAATCCTACGCCGTATTTTTCTTTGAAGGTTTCTTTATACTTGGCCCGGAGGTCCATGATCGGCTTCATGTTCACCTCGTTGAAGGTGGTGAGCATAGCGGTTTCGCTTTTCACCGTTACGAGTCGTTTGGCGATGGTTTTCCGCAACGACGACATCTTTTCCCTGCGTTCATCGCGAGCGCCGCGGACGGCAGTCGCACCGGCAGCAGGCTGTGGTTTAGCCGTTTCCGCCGGTTTCGCTTTCGGTACGGCGGCATTTTCGGCGTCTTCTTTGGTTATTCGCCAGTCCTTGCCGGTTCCTTTTATGGATGCGGGGTCGATACCTTTTTCACGGAGGATTTTAGCGGCAGCCGGCGAGGCCGTTCCGCTCGCATAGGTGGTGGTGCCACTCGTGTCTTGGCCCGAAGCGGCAGGTTCGGTAGGGGCTTGCGATGCTTCGGTACCTTTTTCTGCTTCGGAGTCCTTGGCTCCGTCGGTGGAAGCTGGGGCTTCACCCGGTTCGATGGTAGCTACTATGGCACCGATTTCGAGGGTATCTCCCTCCTGGGCTACCGTTCTCAGGATACCGGCTTTCTCGGCGGGTAATTCGAAGGTTGCCTTATCCGATTCCAGTTCGGCGATGGTTTCATCCATCTCCACGTAGTCACCATCTTGTTTGACCCATTGCGATAACGTGACCTCCGAAATGGATTCACCTACGGTCGGCACTTTTATTTCTAAGCTCATATACGACTGTTTTATTTCTCGGTTAATCTACCTTTGCGGCAGTTTTCACACTTTTCTTTACGTTATCCTGCACTTCCGCACCCGCTTTGTCTTCAAACGAACGGCCCACCACGGCAAGTTGCTGGGCGATGTGTTGCTTGGCATACCCCGTGGCTGTACTGCTACTTTCCTTGCGGGATACCACGTCTAACGTGATGTTGCGGTTCCTGAATTTCCGACAGATGTAGGGCCAGGCGCCCATGTTTTCGGGTTCTTCCTGTACCCACAAGAAGTCTTTCGCATTTTTGTATTTGTTACGGATGGCGCGGAGTTTATCCATGGGGGTGGGGTATAGCTGTTCCACCCGTACAACGGCCACGTCTTTACGGTTATCGGCCTGTTGTTTTTCCAGCAGATCGTAGTAGATTTTGCCCGAGCAGAAAAGTACCCGCTTCACATCGGCCGATTTCACGAAACTATCGTCAATAACCTCCTGGAATTGCGACTTGCCGATAAATTCACCGATGTCGCTGACCACTTTGGGGTGGCGGAGCAAACTCTTCGGCGTGAAGACAATTAACGGTTTGCGGTAGTCGCGCTTCAGCTGCCGGCGCAGCACATGGAAGAAATTGGCCGGCGTGGTGCAGTTGACGATCTGCATGTTGTTTTCGGCGCAGAGCTCCAGAAAGCGCTCTATACGGGCAGAGGAGTGCTCGGGCCCTTGGCCTTCCAACCCATGGGGGAGTAGCATCACGAGATTGTTCGAACGCCGCCACTTGGTCTCGGCGCTTGAGATATACTGGTCCACGATAATCTGTGCGCCATTATAAAAATCACCGAATTGGGCCTCCCAAATCGTCAGCGATTGCGGGTTTGCCAACGCATAACCATATTCGAACCCCAGTACGCCGTACTCAGAGAGGTGCGAATTGTAGATATTGAAACGTTCGCCACCCTTGATTTGCTGCAAGGGGATGAATTCCTCTTCGGAGTCTTCTAAGGTAAGCACGGCATGGCGGTGCGAGAAGGTGCCCCGTTCCACGTCTTGCCCGCTCACCCGTACGCGCGAGCCTTCGTTGAGCAGCGTGGCATAGGCCATCAGTTCGCCCATGGCCCAGTCGAACGTTTTGGTTTCGATCATTTTGAGCCGTTCGTCGAAGAGCCGCGAAATTTTACGGAAGACTTTCTTATCCTTCGGTAGCGTATTGAATTCCTTAGCAAGTGCTAAAAACGTCTTTTCGGTAACGCTGGTTTTTGCGGGCACGAAGATGTCTTCGTATTTCGCTTTGCGCAGGCCTTTCCACGCGCCCGAATACATCGGATTATCATGCGTGAGGTTCTTGTCCTCTTTCGAGTCGTCCAATCGTTCTTGAAGCAGCTTGCGGAAATCTTTTTCCATCTCCTTGGCCAGACTGGCATCTACGCTGCCTTGCTCCAGTAGCTTTTTATTGTAGATTTCGCGCGGGTTGGCGTGTTTTTCAATGGCTTTATAAAGCACGGGCTGGGTAAACTTCGGCTCATCCGCCTCGTTATGCCCGTACCGGCGGTAACACAGTAGATCGATAAAGACATCCGTATGGTATTTCTGCCGGTATTCTACCGCGAGGTTGATGGCATAAACCAGCGCTTCGACGTCGTCGCCATTGACGTGGAACACCGGCGACAGTGTCACTTTGGCGATGTCGGTACAGTACGTAGAGGAGCGGCCGTCTTTGAAATTGGTGGTAAACCCAACCTGGTTGTTGACCACGATATGGATGGTTCCGCCGGTGCGGAAGCCTTCCAGTTTGGACATCTGGATGACCTCATACACGATGCCCTGTCCGGCCACTGCAGCATCGCCATGGATCAGTAACGGAGCGATCTTGGTGGCATCGCCGTCGTATTTCATATCGATTTTGGAGCGTACCAGTCCTTCCACCACCGGGTCTACGGTTTCCAAATGTGAGGGGTTGGGGACAAGGCTAAGGTGCACCGACGCATCGTTGTCGGTCGTGATGTCTGTAGAATAACCCAGGTGGTATTTTACATCGCCACCAAAATCCTGTTCGGCCTCTTCGGAATAGGTTTTGCCTTCAAACTCGGAGAAAATACTTTGGTAAGATTTTCCGAGGATGTTGGTCAACACATTGAGCCGGCCCCGGTGAGCCATCCCGATGACAAACTCCTGGATGCCCAAATCGGCACCTTTTTCGATAACCGAATCGAGTGCCGGAATCAAGCTCTCAGCGCCTTCGAGCGAAAAGCGTTTTTGGCCGAGGAACTTGGTGCCCAGGAAATTCTCGAAGACTACCGCTTCGTTGAGTTTCTGGAGGATCCGCTTTTTGCGTTCCAACGGGAAGTTGGGGGTGTTGCGTTCGCCCTCCATACGCTCTTGCAGCCACTTTATCTTTTCGGGGCTGCGGATGTATTTGAATTCCGCGCCGATGGAGCGGCAATAGGTATCTTCAATCAACTGGCGGATGTCGCTTAACTTGGCGGGGCCTAAACCTACTTCCACACCTGCATTGAATACGGTATCCATGTCGGCTTCACTGAGCCCGAAGGTTTCGAGTTCCTTGCCCGGATAATACTTTCGCCGCTCGCGCACGGGGTTGGTCTCGGTGAATAGGTGCCCGCGGTCCCGGTAACCGTTGATCATGTTCAAGACATTGATTTCTTTCAGGACATGGTCGGGTGTGGTGGAGGTGCCGCTAACGGCACTATTTTGGCCGAAATCAAAACCTTCAAAAAATTTTTGCCAGCCGAAGTCAATCGAGTCGGGGTCCTCCTTATAGGCTTCGTATAACGAGTCGATATAGGCCGAATCTGCGTTACTTAGGTAAGAAAGCTTGTCCATTTAGTTGTTTATGCAATACTGCGTCAAAGTTATAATTATTAAATCGTTTGCCATAGCAATATGCTACAATTTTATAGCCAAAATTTGACGAAAGCGTGTTTTTTATGATTTCCGGCAGTCTATCCGACCGCGATTGGTGTCTTGGGGTAGAATCGGGCGACCAATTTTTTGATGTCGGCAGGCTTATTATCTTTAACGCTGCTCCCCACGCCAGCAGCATGCGCCCAACTTCCGTAGTTGCTGGCCGGACCGTAATCCAACAGTTTTTCCTCAAACCATGCTGCTCCCTTGAGCCAGTCGACTTTCAGCTGGTAGATTAAATAGGTGACAACGATGATGCGTTGGTGATGGGCAAGATACCCGGTTTCATTGAGCTCCTTCATACTGCTATCTACGATGGGGTGGCCGGTGTTTCCGGTTCTCCACTTTTCGAATAGCTTTTGATCGTCTGCTACGGCTGCCGGTGGGTTTCCGGTCATACCACCTGCTTGGAAAAACTGGTTGCCGTGCTTTTTGAACATGAAACGGTAGTAATCGCGCCACAATAGCTTGAGTATGATCTGTTCGCCGCGCTTTCTATCGAGCGTTGTATGCTCAGCTTCCTTAATGGCGTGGTAAAAGGTATTGGGCGATAATGCGCCAATAGCGATGTAGGGTGAAAGGTGGGAATACCCCAGTGTATCTTGGTTGCCGTAGAGGAACGCGTTCATGTGTTGCAGGGCGACCTGTTCGCCCCCCTGAAAGTGAAGACGATGAGCATGTTCTATGGCTGCCTTATCGAAACCCAGCTCGGAAAGATCGGGTAAGTGGCCCGTATCCATCCCTTCGGGCGTGAGGGCAGCCTCGGGGCGACCCAACTCGGGGCGGATATCGCTTTCCCGTTCGGTTTTTTTACGAAACGTGGCAAATGCATCGGGAATATCCTTGATGGGGAAGGGGAGATCCTCTTTATGATATAAGGTATGGCCGATGAAGTGGCGGAGGTTGATTTGCATTTTCCACAGTGCCGCTTCGACCAACGAAGATATTTTTGTTTCTTCGTGAGCTACTTCGCGGTGATGGTAAACCTCATCCACTTTATAGGCTTCGGCAATCGCTGGAAGTATTTCCTCGGGATGGCCCTGGGTAATGATCAAGTCGCCTCCCAACGCTTGGAGGTCTTGTTGCAGCGCGGCGACGTTTTCGCGCAGGAACGCTGCCCGTAACACACCTGTCTTTTTTGTACCCAACGCCGTATCCGTGAAATAGCGGGGGTCGAAACAGTAAACAGGGACAATCGTTTGGCTGCGTTCTACGGCACGGAGCAGTATCTCATTATCATGGATACGCAAGTCATTCCTGAACCAAACCAAAATTGTCTTCTTGTCCATACTAAGTTGAGGGATTAAATGTTGCAAATATAACCTTTATTAGTCAAGAAATGTGGCTTAATGCGTCGGAATACGAATATTGACAATTAAAACACAAATAGGTCGACTGCTATACCTTGGCATATTTCATCTATTTACCTAAGTTTGCAGCAAAAATAGCTGCGCATCGGAAACATATTCGAATTTCAATTGTAGTAGCTAGTACAATTAATTACCAGACCGCCGCATTAAGTGTAGTAACGTTTGCATATGAAAGTCCAAATTACCGGCCTCAACAATTATTTAGCAAGAAATATCGCGGTATGCTTATCGGAAGAGGGGCATGAGGTAACCTGCCTGATACGGAACAAGAAGTTTTTCTACAGACATGTGCCCGAAAAATTTGGCATTACCATCATCGAAGGAGACTTATTCAGGGGGGCGTTGCCTGCCGGTTTTGACAAAGATACCCATGTGGCTTTTTATTTTAACCAATCGCCCGTAAATGAAATCGATATCCGAATGGAAATGGATCTCATTGCCTTGCAACGATACATACGGGCACTCAAATTTACCGCATGCGAGCATTTGGTCTACGTAACCAAATTGGCTGATGACAATGTGGATACGGTAACCGAATACCTTGATCGAAGCGGTTTGAACTACACCATAGTGAGAATCAGCAACATCATCGGAAAGGGGTCTGCGTTGATGAACATCCTATCGAGTTTAGCCAAGTCAAAACTCGTTGTGCTTCCCGCGGCGTTTGCGGTAAGCAAATGCCAGCCCATACATCTGCTCGACGTATGCGCATACCTGAATAAGATTATGGGCGATACCAGCACGTATGGAAAAATATTCGATGTCGGCGGTCCCGAAGTAATGACGTATAAGGAGGCTTTTGAACGGTATATGGATATTGCGAAGCTGAAGAAGAAGGTGCTGGCCTTACCGGGGCTGAGTAAGCCCGTGTCTTTCCTATTGGGCCGGTACATCTACAAATTCGAGCAGGATGTTGCTGCCGCATTCAACGTGTATATGCGGAAGGATCTGGTAGCGGTGAACAAGGGGTTGAACACGTTATACCCTGCTGTCGCCCTGGCTTCTTACGGCACTTCCGTTAGCGATGCGCTGGATGCCTCCTAGCCACACCAGCTATTCTTTTGCTTTCAGTGTGATGTCGCCGTCTTCACCCGGTGATCCGGAATACACCATGCCTTGCGACAGGCTACCCAGTGGCCGTCCGGCCGTACCTTGGTTCATTAGGCTGTAAATGTTGCGGAGCTCACTTTGAGGGTTTACGCGATATCCGCCGGCACGGGCGTCGATATGGAGGTAATGGGTCGATTTCTTATCATCGGTCTGCGGCACGATGCCTTCGCCATCGTAGGTGAAGACAACGTCACCGCCGTTTCCGTTCGGGTAGGTGCGCGAGCCGTTGTTGTTGGCGTCTTGGCCACCGGCCAACACATACAGGGATCCCAGTTTGTCAAACCGCATATCGATTTGAAAGTCCGTGCCGTTGTTTTTGCTATCGGTTCCGTAGATGTAGCCGCGCTTCTCGATGTAGGCATGGCGCACGTGAAGCTGCACGTCTTTTTTGCCGAAAAACACCAGCTGGCTTTTGTTTTTCATCACTAAGGTGTCGATATAGACGACCATCGATGAATCCCGGCCTGAAAAGACTTCTTTCTTATTCCGCTCAATCTCCAGTTTAGGGATACGGACGGTAAGGGTATCCTGCGCCATGGCGACGCCGGTTGCCATAATGGATAAAAAAATGATGATTGCTTTCATGGTTCGAACCTCCTATTTCATTTCGTCGTCTGGTTACCTTATAACATAAGACCACCCGGGAGGCGTAAAGTTTAATCCCAGTGGCGATTAACTCGGTATTAATCCGTAACTTCGGCGCATCTTATCCAAATCCATGACACGTATTTTAGCTTATATTTTAATGTTGGCCCCCGGTGGTGCGCTTGCGGCGACACCACAGGATACCACCCATTACCTTGATGAAGTAACTGTACGCGCATATTTCGCCGAGCAGCCACTTTTGCGGCTCACCACCTCGGCGGGCGTGATTGGCGAACCGGTATTAGCGCACCAAAGCGGTGCAAGTTTACTGCCGGCCCTCAATACCGTACCGGGGGTACGGATGGAAGAGCGGTCGCCCGGAAGCTATCGGTTGTCCCTTCGCGGAAGCTTATTACGTTCTCCCTTCGGTGTGCGTAATGTGAAAGTATACCTGGACGAGATCCCACTTACCGATGCGGGCGGAAATACGTATTTTAATATCCTGGATGCCGGCAGCCTGAGTAGCATTGAAATTCTGAAAGGACCGGATGGGAGCCTCTTCGGAGCCAATTCTGGCGGTGTGGTGCTCCTGAGGCCACACGGTGGCCCGTCGGGAGATACTTCCCCTTCGGCAACGCTCCGCTTAAGTGGTGGTGCGTATGGCCTGTTCCACCAACAGCTAGGGGTGTCGGCGCAGCCGGCGAACAACTATGGGTTTAGCATTAACCAAGCTTACCAACGCGCCGACGGCTACCGGCAACATTCGGCAATGGACCGGAAATCGATTCAGACGGTGCAGCGGTGGAGGTATCATGCGAACAACGAATTGCGGCTGATCGGGATGTATTCCGACTTATATTACGACACCCCGGGTGGACTTACGGCGGCGCAGTTTGCCGAAGATCCGCGCCTGGCCCGCCCGTCTACCGGAGCCGCCCCCGGCGCGGCAGACCAGCGGGCAAGCATCCGTAACCAAACGGTTGTCGGCGGTTTGGTCCATGATGCGCAGATATCCCCCAAATTCAGACACGTAGCCAGTGTTTTCGGTATGCACACCGATTTTCGCAATCCGTTTATCACCAATTACGAGCTGCGCGATGAGGGTAACCTCGGCTTCCGTACGTATATCGACTATACCGCTGGAGACACCAACACGGTACGGTGGCGTATCAACGCCGGTATGGAATGGCAATTGGGCAACAACCACATTGCCAATTACGACAACAACGGTGGCGTACGTGGAGATCGGCAAGCGATCGATGCCCTGCGCAGCCGGCAGTATTTTTATTTCGCACGGGTTCGCGCGGATATCTGGAGCCGGCTTGTACTGGAAGCATCGGCGAGCCTCAATTATTACGGCTATGCCTTTAAATCCAGCTTTCCTGTCGCTGACCCCAAGTATACAGCAAATCGGTTCGATGCCGAGTGGATGCCACGTGTGGCGTTGTCGTACCTGTTTACCCCCACACTGGCCTGGCGGGCTTCCGTGTCTCGTGGCTATTCCCCGCCAACCATTGCCGAGGTGCGCCCGTCCGACAAGATTATCAATACTGCGCTGGCAGCCGAAACGGGCTGGAACTACGAAACGGGAGCGCGGTGGCAAAGCCCCGACCGTCGGTTTCGGGCGGATGGCTCCTTATTCTATTACCGGATGGATGATGCGATTATCCGTCAGCTGCGCGATAGTGGTGCGGAGTATTTTGGCAATGCCGGTACCGTTGAGCAGCGCGGTGCGGAGCTGTCTGTGGCGGCATGGTTGGTCGAACCACGCCCGAACGGATGGTTGCACGGCATCCAACTGGGTTCAAATTTGACCTTAAGTAAGTTCCGTTTCGGTGATTACCGGGTGGGAGACAACGATTTCACAGGCAATAAACTAACCGGTGTGCCCGGTAGTACGGTGGTCAGCGATCTGTTGGTTCGGTTACCATTCGACATCGATGCCTACCTCATGCACAATTACACGGCGTCTATCCCACTGAACGATGCGAATACGGTCTTTGCTGATGAATACCACTTGTTGCAAGCCAAGGTAAGTTGGGAAAAGTCGGTTGGAAATCGGTTGACGGTTCAGTTTTTTGTGGGGGGCGATAACCTGCTGAGCCAACAATACAGCCTCGGCAACGATATCAATGCGTTCGGCGGACGCTTCTTCAACGCGGCGGCGCCCCGCAACTTTTATGGCGGATTGACCATCCGGTATTGATTCGGATAGCGCTATCCCGCTTAATGTCAAACAAACCGTATATTAGCGCTTCACAAACAGGAAGTGCACGATGTCAGTAACAAAAAAGAAAGTGATTATCTTTGATTTGGACAACACGATTTATCCGGTGGCGTCCATTGCGAAGGGGCTGTTCGGCGACCTATACCGGTTGATCGGAGCAGATGGGCGGTATACCGGCGAATTTGAAGATATCAAATACAACATCGAACGGAAGCCGTTTCAGTTAGTCGCCGCGGAGTTTCATTTTAATGAAGAGCTCACCGCCCTCGCTTTGGCGCTGCTGGCCGACTTGGAGTACAACGGCCCTATGGCGCCGTTTGATGACTATCCGTTAACGAGAGATATCGATTGCCTGAAGTTTTTGGTGACCACCGGCTTCACCAAATTGCAATGGAGCAAAATAAGGCAGTTGAACCTACAAGCTGATTTTGAGGCGTGCTATGTGGTAGACCCAGCCTCATCACAACAAACAAAGAAAGACGTGTTTGCCGGGATCATGGATAAATACCGCCTCAACCCCGAGGAAGTGCTCGTGGTAGGGGATGACCTCCAATCGGAGATAAAGGCCGGGCGGGAATTGGGTATTGACACCGTAGTATATGATTACGCCGGGAAATTTGGGTCGCTGGAGAACCATCACGTCATCACCAACTTCGATGCACTCAACGCCTTTATTTGAGTATCGGGCCCACGACGTATATCAGACCAGTCCGGCCCGTTTGAGCAACGCTTCCGGCTGGGGCTTGCGTCCTCTGAAACGGGTGTACAGTTCCATCGGGTCTACCGTGCCGCCGCTGCTGAGGAGGGCCTTGAACTTGGCCGCCGTATCGGCATTGAAAATGCCGGTTTCCTTGAAATAGGCGAAGGCGTCGGCATCGAGCACCTCGGCCCATTTGTAGGAGTAATATCCGGCGGAATACCCCCCCGCAAAGATATGCGAGAATGCAGGGCTCTGCGCCGTGCCGGGCACATCGGGGTAAAGCTGCGTATCGCGTATGGAAGCTTTTTCGAAGTGTTCGATAGGCGTATCGGCGGCTAGCTTACCCGTGTGGTATGCCATGTCGAGCAGGCCGAAGCCGAGCTGCCGCATGGTTTGGTAACCTTCCATAAAATTGGCGGCGGCGACGATCTTATCGATTTCTTCATCGGCCAACACTTCTCCCGTTTGGTGATGGCGGGCGAACGATCGCAGGAATTCCTTTTCGTAACAGTAGTTTTCCATGAACTGGGAGGGCAATTCGACAAAGTCCCAATACACGTTGGTACCCGACAGGCTTTCGTAAACCGTGTCGGCCAGGATGCCATGCAGGGCATGGCCGAACTCGTGGAAGAGCGTGGTTACCTCATTGAACGTGAGGAGGGAAGGCGTATCGCCCACCGGCCGTGCGAAGTTGCACACGATGGAGATGTGGGGCCGTACCTGACGGTCATTTTCCGTCCACTGGCCGCGATAGGCAGTCATCCATGCGCCGGCCCGTTTGCCCTCACGCGGATGCCAGTCGGTATAGAGCAGCGCTTTGTGCTGGCCATTTTCGAGTACATCGTAGACGGTTACCTCGGGATGGTAAGTGGGGATGTCGGTACGGGCCGAAAAAGAAAGCCCATAAAGCCTCCCTGCCGCATCGAACGCGGCATCGAGCACCTGCGGCAGCGGAAAGTAGGGTTTCAGGACTTCTTCCGAAAGGTTGAACTTCTCCTCCCGTAGCTTTTCGGCATAATAAGCATGGTCGTAGGGCATTATTTCGTAGATACCATCCTTTTCGGCCATGGCCTTAAGTTGGTCGATCTCTTGAACGGCATGGGGCCTTGCTTTGGCCAGCAGATCGTTGAGGAAACCCGATACAATGGCAGGGGAGGAGGCCATCCGCTCCTGCAAGACGAAGTCGGCATGGGTACCGAAGCCCAGCAGACTGGCCCGCTGGCCACGTAGGCCGACGATGTCGCGCACGATACTTTCGTTGTTGTTGGCGTTGTCCTTCAGGGCACGTGTAGCCGAGGCCATGTAGAGTTCCTCGCGCAGCGCGCGGTTCGCCGCATATTTCATCAAGGGTACATAGCTGGGGAAATGCAGGGTGAATACCCAGCCCTCCAGTTTTCGTTTTTCTGCTTCGGCTTTGGCTGCCGCGCGGATGGAGTGGGGAAGGCCCTCCAGTTCCTGCTCATCCTGCACCTGCAGGTGGTAAGCATTGGTTTCTTGCAGCACATGCTGCGAAAATTTCATCGTGAGGGTGGCCAGCTGTTTGTCGACATCACGGAGCTTTTCCTTGTTTTCGGGAGTGAGGAGGGCTCCGTTGCGGACGAATCCTTGATAGGTTTTATCGAGCAACCGCGCGGCTTCGGGCGTGAGGCTGGCGGGGTCAGTTTCGTCGTGTACCCGTTTCACCCTGTTGAAAAGCCCCTCGTTTAGCATGATGTCGTTGCTGTACTCCGCTAATATCGGCGATAGTTCTTGTGCCAGCTGCTGAATCTCGTCGTTGGTCTCGGCAGCATCGAGGTTGAAGAAGGTGGCCGAGGCGATGTTCAATGCTTTGCCAGCGTACTCCATTGCCGCAATGGTGTTGGCGAAGTTAGCTGGTTCGGGATTCTCGACGATGGCATCAATCTCTTTCTTGGCATTGGTAATCAACTGCAGGATAGCAGGTTTGAAATGTTCGGTTTTTATGTTTTCAAATGGGATCGTATCGAAAGGGGTGCCGAATGGCTTCAACAAGGGGTTGCTCATCTATTTTACAATTTGGGGCTGCCATTTCTGGCAACGGTTAAGAACAGTCCAAAAATATGAAAAATCCACCGAATGGCATTATGCCTTTCCGGTCGCGACTACAAGATTCATTCATCCCGCAAACTACCTGCCGGATTGGTCAGCGCGGCACGTATGGCCTGCCAGCTCACACTCCGTAAGGCCTTTGGCCGGTTTGGGATACCCATCGTTTTGAGAAGTTGAAGCGATTGTTTAACTTTGTGTTGGTGATAAAGACAAGCAATTAGATGGCTGCGACGATTGATAATCAAATAAAAGGATTAAACGAAGTTCAATTGAGCTTGCTGCGCATGTTCAATCGGAAGATGAGTTACGAGGAGTCTGTGGAATTACGGGATTTACTAATGCAACATTATTCTCAAAAATTAAAAGATGAAGTAGACCGAGTGGTTGCTGAAAAAAAAATCACCGCTAAAGACTATGATAAACTCCGCGGTTAATTAATGGGTACTCCTAGGCCTAAATTTGTAATCGACACAAACGTTCTTATTACTACGATAAATAGGGCTAATCATGAGTTCAGCATTTACCAAGCTTTCGAAAGTAAATCTTTCGATTGGATAGTAAGTACGGACGTCTTGGCGGAATATGCGGAGCAAGTAACAAGTTTCTATTCTGAAGTTACTGCCAACTTTGTACTTGACATCCTGTGTACTGCCAAGAATGTAATATTTACTGAACCCTATTATCGATGGAGTATTATTGAGGACGATCCCGATGACAATAAGTTTGCTGATTTGGCAATTTCAGCAGCCGCAGATGCACTAATCACTTTTGACAGGTTTTCGATATGACTATGGAAAATTTCTTATCACATCGGGTATGGGATGTGTTCACCTTTGGAGTACCACCAGTTGCTATCGACATTAGATTCGGGTAAAAGGGTTGGATTTTGATCAGTGTTATCAGCATGCCGTCTATTTTGAAGACGATGATTTACGGATTCGTACGATACATAAAGACAGTCTCTTGGAAGCCAAAAAACAAAGTGGTCGTCCAAAGGGTTTAAATGATCTCGAAAATCTTGAGCCGTAATTTCTCTATTCATCCCGCAGTGAACCCACCGGATTAGCCACCGCTGCACGTATGGCCTGCCAGCTTACGGTCAGCAACGCCATCACTACCGCTGCCAAACCTGCCAACGCAAACATCCACCATTGGATGTCGATGCGGTATGCGAAATCTTCCAGCCATTTATCCATTACCCACCAGGCGATGGGTGACGCGATAACGATTGCGACAATGACCAGTTTTACGAAGTCTTTGGACAGCATGGCTACAATACCCGATACCGAAGCACCCAGCACTTTACGGATACCGATTTCTTTGGTGCGTTGGAAAGCCATTAGCGTTGCTAACCCAAACAAGCCCAAGCAGCTGATGAAGATGGTGATGCCTGTCGCGGCGTTGATCAATTTCGACGTTTGACGGTCCTTTATATACAATGCAGAGACGACCTCATCATAGAAACGGAATGTAAATGGGGCTTCGGGATAGATTTCCTTCCATTCCGTCTCAATTTTGGCAATCGCGTCGTGCCAGTCTTCCGGGTTGGCCGAAGCTAACTTAATATGGATATCGCGCTGCATGTGATAGCCGAACATCAGTACTACTGGGCTCATCGGGTTTCTGAAATCCTGCTGATGGAAGTCTGCTACCACACCAGCAATAGGCACCGGTTCGGGGTTTGAACCGCTGAGAAGCATCTTTCCTACAGCATCGTCAGGAGACTTAAAACCAAAGGCGCTAACGGCAGCGTTATTCAAAATTAACCCGGGCGTACCCTTTGTTACGTCAATATTCCTTCCGGCCAATACTTCCATGCTAAAGGTCTTCAGGTAATCTTCATCAATGTATTTTGCACCCGACGCGACTTCCATCAAGCCGGTATCCCTTTGGCGGAAAAACGTAGTGTGACCCAATATATCATCCATTGGGGGATGGCCTATCGATGCAGAAACAATCACTGGATACTGTTCCAACGCCCGCTTCAACCGCAGCTGCTTTTCCTGGTTCGCTGGCTGCTGATGGATACGTTCGGGGATATTCACCGATAACACCGCATCGTATGCAAAGCCCAAATCTTTTGTCAAGGCAAACCGCAACTGTTCGCCCATGATGAGGGAACAGCTGATAAAAACCATAGCGACGGCAAATTGGAAAACAACCAACGCTTTGCGTAAATTGATGCGGCCACCACCTACGGAATTTAGCGCCTGCGGTTTCAGCATGTTCACCGTTCGGACCCGTATAACCAACCACGCCGGATAGATGCCAGCCACGAGGGTAACAACGGCGATCAACGCGACAAGAAAAAGCAATTTCAACCCCAAATGATCGTATAGGTTGATGTCTGGCGGCATAAAGTCGGCCAGCAGGCGGGAAAACACCTCGGAGAGCAATATAGAAAATAACGCCGCCACGAATGTGATGGCCAATGTTTCCATGAGAAACCTGCCGATCAATTGGCGGGGGTTGCTGCCCAGGGTTTTCCGGATGCCTATTTCCGATGCGCGCTGTTGCAGTTGTGCCGTGCTCAGGTTAATATAATTAATCACGGCAAGTAAGATGAGAAAGACGGCAATGCCCGTGAGTCCGTACAGCACCGCCTTGTCGACCGTGCGATGCCGCATACCGCCGATGGCGGAAGCATAATGGAACTCCGACAAGGGGAGTAACCGATAGGTTTGTGTATACTGATATTTTTCGAAGTTCTCCTTATTGTGCAGTGCGTTAATGGCGTCGATCTGATGGCCGACTTCTTCAGCAACAACGTGGGGCTTCAGTTTTACGTATAGTAGTTCGTTTACGTTGCTCACATTCCAGGAATCTGCCCGTCGGTGATCCTTTTTGAACGCTATCCGGAAGAACTCTTGCCATTCGAAGCTACTCTGATAGGGTAGGTCGGCAACTATACCCGATATGATATAGGGTATGGAGTCGTTATACAAAAGGGTATGGCCATGGACATCCTGCATATCCATACCTGGGAAATACTGGTTGGCACGGCTTTGCGTCAGCACGACCTTATCCGGTGCATCCAAGGCTGTCGCTTTATTACCGGTTAGCCATTCATAGTGAACCAGATCGAAATACTGGCTATTCGTGGCAATCTGCTTCTCGGGATCGTTTATGATGGATGCACCCGGCATATCGCCATGGCCATCGTACTTGGTTTGGAGGTGAACGGGTACGGTCAGTTCAACCCCAGCAATTTCGTCCGCTACAAACTTAACCATCGGGCGGGGGACGCTGGCGACGCTACTTACCACCTGGAATACGCGGTCGCCGTCGGGTATACGTTTATTGAACCGCCCCTCGTAATTGACAATAACGAAGATCATCCAACAGGCGCTGATGCCGACGGCCAGCCCCAGGATATGCAATGCCGTAAACAACCGGTTGCGCCAAAGATATCGAAGTGTTGTTTTGAAATGTGTTTTTACCATTGCGTTCTGCCAACTAACAACGCAGTTATTAGGCCAAATATTCAAGCGGCTGTTTATAAGTTGTTTATCATATCCGTTGAATTTACGCGTGTACGATATCGAACACCAACTGTTCGATTGTGAACAGTTCCTTGTTGTACCTCTGGGCTTCCGCAGCAGGCCTGGTGCACTGCCACCCGCTACAAAACGGTCATTTACCCACCTATTCCGTGCGTCATCTGTAGGTGATATGTACCTGTAGTGTACCTGTAGTGTACCTCTTATAGTGCTACATATTGCCTATATATGGGCTACGTATCAGGTGGATACAAGTCGTGACACCCCTGAATGTCTATGCGACCGATGTTGACACGGTAGTTTTCCATTTGCCACGTTACCCGAGGAAGTGCAAAATAGTAGGCAAGGTAAATGGAAATCCTGTTTCACTGGCGGATTTCAAAGGCAGGTATGTATCGACTGATTACTGAGCCGGTTGGTATTCTCTGCCACTACCTGCTGGAATGCAATGTTATATGTGGGATAATCTTGTATTCCTGCCCGAGGCGATTGATTAAACTGTCTAGTGGGATAGGGTAGGCGGCCCTGAGGTCGATATCGACCAACACGTTTTCTATGTAATATGTTTCGGGTTTGCCTATTGAATCCAGTACGCTCTGCAAGCCCATTTGCCGGACAATGAGCGTGTCAATCCCATTATCCTTGCGGGAAATCCGCATGCGTTCTGGCCGATCCACATATGCGTATTCAGTTACGACCAGGGAATATTCGGAAGATTGGTGGTCGATAATGGTCTTTCCATGGTATAAAAGCACCGTTGGGATGGTGAACAGCGCATTGAATACGGCATGCAAGAGAATGGCCCAGCGAAGGCCGTATTTCAACCGGAGATAGGCGAGTAGGAATCCGCCAAGGAGCTGCGAACCGACGATAATCGGTGCAAGCGCATAAAACAACACCTCTTGGTTAGCATAATTAGACAGGTGGTACAAGCCGAAGAACACGCTCGAAATATACATGGCCACCTTCAAAACACGGTTTCTAACAAATTTCAACGGGTAGCGGAAAAACAGCTCCTCCATTACTGGCGCAACCCCAATAACGAGCGTCACCATGAACCAGAATGTCATCGGCCTGGTGATTTCCGGGCCTGGCCTCAAATGAAGTACGTGCTCATCAATAAGGAAAATGAGTGGAACGATAACGACCGACGTAATGGCGATATCGACTATCAATACGGCCAACCACGTGCGGAATGGCCGGTCGTGAGGCCCGTCAACGATTTGCTGCGGATCGCGTAAGAATAACCGTAAGTCATTGAAGAGTGATCGGAACATGCGTAAAGGTTAGATTATTTCGTCGGTCATCATGCCACCAAATATATCGTTTTCTTAATAAAATCATTCATCCCGTAGTACTCGCGGCCTTTGGGGTGTGTGTCACATTTCAAAAGCTCGACAATTTTTCGTATATTCGTGCAATTCCATGACGAATCAAGCTTACACATACGCTTTGGCGTTGCTTTCCGGCACCGCTTTCTGATAAGTTTCCCTTTCTGAAACCCGAGGTACACCTGTGGCAAAAGCCGTGGGTGGCTTTGTAACATTCATTAAAAAAATAATCACAACATAAAATAAAAAAAAGGACAAATTAATGGCAGAAACATTTAGCAAACGAGAACGACGAAAGAAAAAAATTGAAAGACGAAGAGAAAAAGAATTCCGTAGGGATGAGCGGCGGCAAATGCCGGTGAAACAAAAAAGCCTCGAAGAAATGATGGCTTACGTGGATGAAAACGGAAACCTTTCGGACACGCCACCCGATCCGAAAAACGCTTATAAAGTGGCGGCGGAAGACATTATCATCGACATCCCCAGAGCCCTCCCTGAAGACCCCGATGCTACACCTACTGGCGTTGTCAGTTATTTCGATCCTTCCAAAGGATACGGGTTTATTGTCAACGACCAAACCCAGGAGCGCCTTTTCGTACACGTGAACAGCTTTGCCCAGCCAACTACGGAACTAAGCATAGGCGATAAGGTATCGTATACCCCCATGCGGAGTCCTCGCGGCATGCAGGCTACGGCAGTGGCAAAACGTTAGTGAGTAATTACCTTCATACCTCGGTCATGTATGCGTTAGCAAGCCCCGATTGTTCATTCCATCAATTGCTCATCCCGCAAACTATCCACCGGATTAGTCCGACCGGCTCCCTATTATATGTCCCTACATATAATATATGGCACGGCGTGTAGCATGCCAACACAATAACATGTTACATCGAAACCGTATCGTCTTGCCCCAATACAAGGCTATCGCTAGTCGAAACGATAATAGGTCGCGTCGAGACAGCATCGTCTCTTATCGACACAAGGTTGTGGCTAGCCGGAACGTTGTTAGGTCAAGTGAAGACGGCATCGTCACTCGTCAACATAAGGCTGTATCTAGTCGCTACAATGTTATAGCGACGCGGGACAACGTTGTATTGCGTTACCACAGCCCTTGGATGCGGCAAGACAAGCACGGGCTGACTCGACACGGTGTTGTGCCGGTTCGATAGGGTATTGGTTCAAGTCGGAACGATGCTGGGTTGACCCCACATAACGTTGTGTACACTCGAAACGATGTTGTAATGGGGTGAACGTATGCTATGCCGGTATGTAACAGTATTGTTTTGACATGAGACAACATTGTGTCGGACCACAGTTTCGTTTTTTACAGTGTATTACGGGACATCTTCCCGGGTGCCACCGACATACTAAAGGTGAAAGCTGCCTAGCTACAATCTGAATTGCCCCCGTTTACCGCCCGTTTCACCTTCACCTGTCTCGATAAAAATAAACCCGTCTGTATAACGAATGATGTTCGAGGGGAGTTCCTTTTTCGAAAGCCGCCTGTATATCCTTAATGAGCAATTGAGCAGCTTCGGCAGGGCCGCCATGGATCATTGGCCAACGGTAGGTACCCAACATGGGGTCGCGTATTGCAGAAATGACCACCAATCCTGGCGGTAGCGACGCCTTGCTCGTTACGCAATAGGTAAGCTGTTCGCCGATATCGAAATGAGGTAGTCTGCGGATGCTTACCCAATTATATTCATCTGGCCATCCTTGCCCGGTACGGATAAATTCGGTGATTAGGTGCAAAGTCACTTCATTTCTTGACGGCGGTCCACTCGAAATTCCGGGCGACCACTTTATCTCCTGTCGCGCAAAGGCACGAAACAACGTTTCGGCTATACCGGTATCCAGCGGCATCAGTGAGCCGTCCCGCTCTACCAGAAATCGGAACGTTGACAGGTTCTCAACGGTTTCTGTGTCGGTCTCCCTACCATGTCGGCTTCTTAAGAAATCATGAAAGCGTCGGGAAAATGCCTCCAGCCCACCTTTTGGATTCAGTACAGTAGATACCGTATGAAATACGCTATTCGCTTGATTGACAGGATGGACATTCACGACCGCATGAGCTGTATAACGATCAAAATAAACGGTGCCTGCGAAGGTCGTCGTATCCGCCGAAGGGCGCAAACTGGCGGTTTTTTGCTCAATAGCGACGATCGACGGGGATTCGATCAATTGCCGGATACCGCCTCCTAGCTCGTATTCATTGCTAATAGCATTGTATTTGAGTATAAAATCAGCAGCTACATCTCGGATAGCTGTTCCCGAAAAATGCAATTCCAACAGCTTTTTGAGTTCCATCGCGAAATCTGGTACATTAGATTGCGCAATCGTTCTGATTGACGTGCAGCATGTTATCAGTAATAAAACGACGACTTTCATACGCTACCGCACAACGACCAATTCACCGCTCTTTGGATCTTGCATATAAAACAAATCAAAAAACTGCACTTCATTCCTGCCTAAAGAGGCCACCGCTTGGTAAGCGAATTTCGACTCCCCCTTGAATTTATCCGAAGCAAACTCAAGACAGGCAATTTTGTTATCGCAATAAAAAGCTAAATTGAAATTTTCTAGCGGAAAGAACCGAACGCCATCTATCGCTTCGGTGGCCCGGCCGTAGGTATAGGTCTTCCCCCGTCGCATATAGTTACGTTGAAAATCTTCAATCGCCGCGGCATCGAGATATTCAGACTGATACCATTCGGCATCTGCATCCAGGTAGGCATTCCAGATAAAATCAATATCCTTCTTCTCATAGGCCTCAATCATTTCCTTATATGCGGCGTACAGCTTTTTCTTTATCGTTACACTATCCGATACGTTGAAAGGTTGCGCTTCGCTCCACCCGTTTAAGCGATAGGGGACACCCGCTTCAAAATGATCCTCAAGAGCAAATGTAGGTTTATCGGCATATCCTTCTTGATCCCGCAGGTTAAATTCATAGATGGTTTCCGGTGCTTGCTGTTCGCCATTCGCCAACCCGGTCCGTACAATACGCAAACTGAAATCGTCTCGGTCGGAAAGTGCCTGCGCCGATCCATCTTCATGGTAGGATGGGTGCACCTGGATGGCTAACCGCTGGTCGCCACTTTCTAACAAGGCATGATTAACGATGACGTTGAGATGGGGAGTGATGTTTCCAAAGTTATTGCCTACGGGAAAACCGTTAATCATCACTTTATAAGCGTTCGTTGTTTCGATCTGTAATCGGTATACCGGTTGCTGATCGTAGTGCGTTATGCTATTTTTCAGATGTGCGATTCGCTGTTCTATTGTCATAAGCTGCGGTTCTTCGGAGCGGTTCTGAGCACACGAATAAATGCTTGGTAGTAGGCATAATAATATGATTGATAATTGTTTACCTATCATTCGTTAAATTTTTAATTTGATTCTCATTTCGGCCGCCTAAGCCTCTCGGCCTTAACTGACGGCGGGCCACCGAATACCACATAAGAAATAGTCAAACCAAAAATAGAAAAATAAACCGACGAAAATAGCGCGGTGCACGTTTTTGCATTTTAACTTGCAGGCTTCACATAAATCCGTACTTTTGCGCAATTAGTAATAAGTCTAAATAGTATTAGGCCTATTAAAAAGTTTGAGATACGTGCGTTCCGCTGCTATATTTATTGTTGTTGGCCTATTGGCGATCGTACCGTCAGGGGCATTTGGACAGGCTAGTCATTCAATTGCCGGAACCGTTGTGGATAAAAAAACTATACAGCCGATCAGCTTCATCACCATACGACTGAACCTAGGGGATAAACACTTATTAACGATAACCCACGAAGACGGGTCATTTCGTTTCACGGGGTTGGCCCAGGGCAATTACCTGCTGGAAGTGAAAACCTTGGGCTTCGCGGTGTTGACGCAATCACTTGAAATACCGTATGAGGACAGTTTGCATCTGCTGTTGGAGCCGGCCGAACGGCCCATTGACGAGGTGTATGTAACGGCTTCGGAGGCGACGGATCTTACCGCAGCCTCCGTGATCGATAGGAAAGCGATGGAACTTCTTCAGCCCGCGAGTTTCACAGATTTACTGGAATTGCTACCCGGCGGGCAATCGGCCGACCCATTGCTGACCGAGGCTAACCGGATTCACCTGCGCGAGGTGGGTTTAGCGGGTAGGGGCGACTACGAGACAAGCTCGCTCGGCACGGCATTCGTTATCGACGGCGCCCAAATCAACACCAACGCGAACCTGCAAAGCACTGTCCGCACCGCGGGGGAAAACCAGGTGGGGCCCGATTATAATCGGAGTGCGGTAAACGCTGGGGTAGACATGCGCTTCATCACCACCGACGATATCGAAACGGTAAAGGTAGTGCGGGGCATCCCTTCGGTCGAGTATGGCGACCTGACCAGCGGGCTCATTGAGATTGAGCGGCGCAAGGGCGCCCGACCATACACCCTCCGTGCGAAAGCCGATGGCTTTTCGAAACTGGTGGCGATAGGCAAGGGCTTCGATGTGAAAAAGAAGCACCTAGCCATTAATCTGGATGCCGGTTTTTTGGATGCCAAACAGAACCCGACCAACAACTTCGAGACCTACCAACGCATCAACGCGTCGTTACGGACGACGAAAGACTGGCTGCGCGAAAGCGGGAAACTTCGCTGGAATGCCGCACTGGACTATCAAACCAACATTGACCGGGATAAGGTGGATCCCGATAATGGCTATGCACCGGTAGATCGGTACCGATCTACCTACAACCGGTACGGACTATACAACCAGCTGCAATGGTCGTGGAAAGAACATCCCCTGTGGCAGTCGCTCGAGGTGACTACCAACGTGAACTACCAACAGGATGAGATCGACCAGGTGAAATGGATCCAGGCACGTTCGGCCACCATACTGGCCAACGCGTTGGAAGAAGGTGCACACGATGCCCACTACATGACGCCAAGCTATGCGGCGCATCTGTGGGTGGGCGGCCGGCCACTTACTGCCATGGTAAAGGCAAAACTACAACTGCACACCCGCACGGGTGGCATACGCCATGCGATCAAGCTGGGTGCCGAAAGCAATTACAGCAAGAATTTTGGCGATGGGGAAGTGTATGATCTTGATTTCCCACCTAACCAATTGGGAACTACCGGACGGCCGCGCGCCTTCCGCGACATCCCGGCCATGCATACCGCAGCGCTTTATGGGGAAGACCTGGCGACGCTTGCGTTGGGCGCCCACCGCCTGTCGGCACGACTGGGCATCCGCGGCATGCGGCTGCTTAACCTGCCCAACGACTACGACTTGACCGGTAAGGTACTGCTCGATCCGCGGGTGAACCTCCGTTGGAACTTGCCTGCCGTAGACGTTGGCGGGCAGCCGCTTTGGATGGCGATAGGGGGTGGGTACGGCCGACATTCCAAAACGCCCACCCTCCAGCAATTATACCCAGCCCCCCAGTACGTCGACTTTATCCAGCTGAATTTTTACCACAATAACCCCGAATACCGGAAGGCGAACGTAATGACGTACATCGTAGACCGCGAAAGCCCTGCGCTTCAGGCAGCGGTGAACCACAAATGGGAAGTATTTGGCGACTGGCAATGGCTGGGCAACCGCCTTTCCATCACTTATTTTTACGAATACATGGGGTCGGCTTTCCGGTCGGAGAACCATTATCTCCCCTTTACCTATCGCCAGTACGATGGCACGTCCATAGATGCTGGTGCGCTAACGGCGCCGCCGCAGCTAGACGACTTTGAATACCGGGAAGTCACCGAATATGAGGGATACGGTAAAACAGGAAACAACTCTACCATCGAGAAAAAAGGGCTTGAGTTTCAGTTCGCATCGCGGCGGATGACGCTATTGAATATGCGCATGACCTTAAACGGCGCCTGGTTCCACACGAAATACCGCAATACGGGTAGATACGGCATGCGGATACCGGTATCGGCTATCGATAGTAATGGGGATATTTACCAGTATGTGGGTACTTATGAACACCACGCCCAAAGCTATGATCGGCAGTTGTTTAACACAAACTTGACGGCCGACGGCTATCTGCCCCGGATCGGGCTGCATACGTACGTCTCGGTGCAAAGCGAATGGTTCCAGGTAAAACAGACCATACCGCGCACGGGCATACCCGTGGCCTACCAAGGGATAGACGGGCAAACGCACCCATATACCGAAACGGAGGCAAACGACCCGGTGTTGCAATGGCTCGTAGACCCGGTTACCGATGCCCAGTTCCGACGCCGGTTGGTACCCTTTGCAACGACAGTGAATTTCAAAGCCGCCAAAGTGTTCCGCGATCAGATACGCGTATCTATGTTCGTAAATCGGGTACTGGTATATTCACCGGATTACGAGTCATATGGTGTCCGATACTCGCGAAGGGATACCCAAGGCCCTTATTTCGGAATGGAATTAAATTTTAATTTTTAATAAACATCATACATTATCAATCATGAGTAACACACGTATTTTGAAAACACTTGGACTGGTCTTGGGTATAGCGCTCGCCTTCCAAGCATGTAAGAAGGACGTCCCAGCCCTGGAGCGTACTGCGGTAACCGTAGCGGTGACCAACCCCGAAGGCATCGACAACGTCTCCATCGATGCGGCTACATTAACCCTCACCGAGATCAATAGCGGCGCGACGTACAGCGCCACCGTCTTCGAGAACGGCCAATTCACCATCGATGCACCCGCTGGATCGTATGCCGTTACGGTAATCGGTAGCGTCAGCTATTCGCGCGATGGGTTTGACTATGACGGTGAAGTACGCGGTGTGCAGAACGGGGTGGTCATCTCGGGAACGGAAAAAGCGTTAACACTGGAGCTGTTTCTCTACAATAACAAAACCGGATTTGTACTCAGCGAGATTTATTTCACGGGTTCGCAAACCCCGGAAGGCAAAACGTACAATGGTGATAAGTATTTCGTGGTGTACAACAACTCAGACGTCGTATTGTATGCCGATGGTTTGGTATTCGCCGAATCGGACTTCCTCACCACCACCAAGCGCGAATACACCCCTGATGTAATGGCATCGGCATTCACCAGCGCTACCATCGTGATGATTCCCGGCGATGGCGATGATTATCCTGTGCAGCCCGGAGCTTCTGTTGTTGTGGCAAACAACGCCATCGACCACCGGGAATTCAATGCCAACTCGATCGACCTGAGCGGCGCTGATTTTGAAGTGGAACTGCTGTCAGCCCTCAATGTGGATAATCCCCAGGTAACCGACCTCGTCAACGTAGCGCCTTACCTCACTATGCACAACCGCGGCTTCAAGAGCTATGTGCTGGCCAAATTTGAAGGGGATGTGGAAGCTTTCCAAGCCCAACAAGCGTATGAATACGAATACGATAGGGGTGGCGGCTCCATGCGGACTGTTGCATCCTACAAAATTCCGAACGAATGGATCGTGGATGCCGTGAACCTCAGCGTGGAATCGGAATTTGAATGGATCGTGACGGACCCTTCATTGGATATGGGCTGGACGTATTGCGGTAAAGTGAACAGCGATGACAACCGCTACGGTAAGAGTGTGCGCCGCAAGGTAGCTTCCACTACGGCAGATGGTCGCCAGGTATTGCAAGATACTAACAACTCCACCGAAGATTTCGAACCGGAAGCAGCACTTTCACTGGCCAATTAGTTAGTTGCGATGTACGGTAGGTTGTCCATCCTCTATGTGCTAGCCCTGGTGATCTTGGGCGCATACCCGGTATGCGCCCAGGATACCGTGGATATCGTCCAGCGGGTACGCACAGAGCAATCAGTGGTGGTCCGGCTGGTCGACCAACACTACCGTTCGCCATCCCTGAAGCGCTTTTTGCGCAGCTGGGATGTATCGACCATTGATGCCGGTCACCGGTACGAGTCCAGCGACAGGTACATCTACCAGGAGGGAAGTGGCTACCGCCAACTGGGCGTCAGCGCCGCATCGCTACGCCACGTCGCGAAAGGCACCCTGTGGGGCGATGCCCAGTATCAAAACAAGCGCACCTTCGGGGTGAATTACAACGAGTCGCTGGACTACGAAATCATCGCGCCTTATGTGATGGCCGATACGGTGGGGGGCAGCCTCCAAACCGAGCGCTACGCATTCCGCGGTGGCTATGCGTGGCAACACGGGCGCTGGGGCTATGGTGCCGAGGCGGGTTTCCGTGGCGACCAAGGATACCGCGACCGCGACCCCCGATTGAATGCCGTGGTGGCCGACATCGACGCCACCCTAGCGGCCAGCGTGGCCATCAGCTCCCGTTACCAACTAGCGACCAGCCTCGGCGGTAGCAGGTATAGGCAGGTAAACCACCTCGACTTTGTCAGCGAAGTGGGGACCCCCCTCGTGTACCACGATGCTGGGCTCGGCGTGTTCAACACGCTACTGGCGGGTACGCGCACCGATGCGTATTATACCGGCTACAGTTGGGCACCCACGGTTTACCTGGCGCCGACAAGCCGGCAAGGATGGATGGCCGATATCGGCTACCGCCGTTTTTCAATGGATAAGGAACTGTCGAACATTTTAGATCCCATAGCTAAAATATCAGCAGGTACCTGGTCAGGAGCTATTGGCTATGCCACCGAATGGGGTAACAAACGGTTATATGCAGGTGCGCAGGGGCAGCTACAGCAACGTAACGGCTACGAAGCACGCTTCAACAACCGCGATGCGGAGACGGGTATGACAAAAATTGATGAGGCGCTCCGCTATGTCCATGATCACTATGCCCTTGCGCTTAACGCCGCTTTCGAGCGGGAAGGCCCGTCCCTGCGGTGGGCCATAGCCGGCACCGGCGGTTATGTGTACAACAGTAGGGCATATGTAGATCCCACCCGGCGGATGGAAGTGGGCTACCTGCATGGGGGAGTACATCTATCGGCTACCAAAAGCTGGTCGGCTACGTGGCTGACCGCCCAACTGGGCTACAACCACCGGGCGGCAACCGCCATCGTGTCGCAATGGGCCGACGTAAGCCCTGGCAGGGGGATCTATCAAATGCTTGCGGGCAATTTCGCCTACCTCTCGGCCAGCCAGCAGCGCTGGAAGGCCGCCTTACGGACAGAGGTACAGCTAAACCCGGCACTGGTGGGGTTTGTGAACATCGATGGCCAACTGGTCTGCTATGATGCGGACCACCGTGGCGGCATGCTGGGCGTAAATGTCGGCTTTTTGTTTTAATCCATTATTTTTGCAACATGTATAAAGCGCTTCTCGTCGTTTCAGGATTACTCGTTTTCGTAGTGGGGTCGGCTTTCCTGACCCCTGAAGGCGAAGATGATGGCCTGCGGGCACTGTATAGCCGCCCGATAACGGAGTGGCCGACGCCCGATATCGATAGTGGTATACATTGGCAGGAATTTGAAGCACTGCCCGGCCCGGACACCAGCTATTTCCGGATCATCTCCCAGCCGAAAGAAGCGCTGGGTAAATTGCTGTTCTTTGACCCGTTGCTTTCGGGATCGAACCAGATATCGTGCAGCAGCTGCCACGACCCGCAGCGGTCGTGGGCCGACCAGCGGTCGGTAGCACTGGGGAACGACCACCTGCAAGGCATGCGCAATACGCCATCGCTCTTGAATGTGGGGGCACGCAAATCGCTATTCTGGGACGGCCGCGCACTAACCCTCGAATCGCAAGTGCTCAGCCCCATTGAGGCGCACCATGAAATGGCCTCAGATCCGCAGGAGATTCGGGAAAAACTGGAGGCCATCCCCCGATACCGCGAACTGTTTGCTGAGGCGTATGGCGATTCGGTGGCATCGTTCGACCGTGTAGGGGAGGCGTTGGCCGCTTTCCAGCGGACCATCATTGGTCGCCGCAGCCGTTTCGACCGCTTTGTGGAGGGAGAGTATGAACGATTGACCGACCAGGAAATCAAAGGCCTACACCTTTTCCGCACCAAGGCGCGCTGCATGAACTGCCACTTCGGACCGCATTTTACCGATGAGCAGTTCCACAATATCGGGTTGACGTATTACAAACGGAAATACGAAGACCTAGGTCGCTATGAGGTAACGAAAGACCCGGAAGATGTGGGGCGTTTCCGTACACCGTCGTTGCGCGATGTAATGCATAATGATCCATGGATGCATAATGGACTGTTTTCAAACATCATGGGTGTCGTAAATATTTATAACAGTGGCATGCACATGATCAATCCATCGGCCGAAGAGAAAGCGGCCGATCCGCTCTATCCGGTGACAGACCCCATCTTGCGGCCCCTAGAACTTACAGCCGATGAAAAGGAAGCTGTGGTGGCTTTTCTCGGTGCCATAACGGCCACGCAATACCGTATGCAGCGCCCCGAATTACCTCGGTGAACCACTAAACCGTTAATCGATCGATCGCCTCTTCTTTGGACGAAAGGAAGTTAACCAATTTACCCGTGTTGCTTTCGCGGATGAAGTCTCGCAAACTCTTGCTGTTATATTCGCTGAAATCACCTACGATGGCTAGCCGAACCCGGTAATTGGAAAATTTCTGTAGAATTTCTCCCGCCATTCCGGTTTTCAGATCAAAAAAATCGGACGAAAGGTTTTCTTTATAAAGCAAGATCTTGTCAAACCCTTGATAGTATGCGTTTCCAATCAAGTCTACGCCGTCTTCCGCGTTATTGACAATGACTTCGCCAGTAATGACCGCTGCGATTCCTGTATTCCCGATTGCCTGAAATTCCATATCCATTCGCCCAATTGTCAATTCCTAAAAGACATAAGATGATGTCAAAGATAATGCATATTCCGAAAGAAGCGCATATTGGGCCGCAAACGTAAAGGCAAACATCCCCTCCACCCGGCGGTCATCCGTCCATCCGTTTAGCAGGTCGGGCGGGAGGATGCCCCGATGCAGGAAATGGGTGTAGCCATAATCGAGGTTTTGTTGGAACGGGTGGAGGTATGGTTCTGCACCACGGTATATCGGATAGGCCTCCATGTATGCACGCATAAGCACACCGTTGAACCAGTTGTTGAATCCTTTCACTTTAAATTCATAATAACCCGTCAATTGATCACTCGGCTTCGCGAAATAGCGGAAGCTGTCATCAGCAAGCTGCTTGGCATCGTCGAGATATTCCGGCTTTCCGGTAACGCGGTAGAGGTCTACCGCACCGGATAGTGGAGAACCTGCATTATACGAATATGGAGGCCCCACCTGTTGATGCAAAGGGGTATGTGCTCGGTACGGCACGCCATCCACCTTCTCGTATCGGATTTTGCCGCCGCCGCCCATGAAATCGTCATATACGCCATCCGGCCGCAGGAGATGAGCTTTCTGCCAAGCGTATACTTTCTCGGCAAATTGGAGGTAATAGTCGGACTTTTTCACGACGGTGGCTTTCCGGCTGCCGTCCGGCGTAATATACCGGTGGGTGATTTCCTCATCGCTGTCCGCGTAGTGCTCATGTAACCACACCAAGGGGCTGATGAAGGGACCGTTGCTGCATGCATGCTTGGTGGTATAGCCCGGGCCCCATGGGATGCCGCCATGTTCTTTGCCAGACGCATTGAGCGTACAATCCCACCCATCAAGTACGTAAGCCGTAAGATATTCCGCTTCTTCAAGATATCTTGGTTCGCCAGTAAGCTTATACGAATGGAGCAGCTCTCGTACCAGCCACTGCTGGTCGTCATAGACGTTTTCCTTGCCTGCAACCTGGGCACGTCCCTTGGTGGTGGCGCGGTGTACGCCGTAGACAGACCATTCGCTGGTTTGCGTAAACGAGGTGAGCTCAAACGTGCCGCGATAATAGGCCAGGTTGTCGTAAAGCCGTGCGAGCTGGTCGCGGTAACGGGTGGTGTGTGCGTTGTACAGCTGGGATTGGTTGTTGGGATTGTGCGTCTGGAGCGCATGCAGGATGGCATTTGTTGCCTCGATGGCAGCGGTATACATCCATACGCTTCCCTTCTCTTGCGAGTGGTCACCCGTATAGGGATCATAAAACCGGGCCATCGCCATGCCCTCACCGGTAAAGTAATGGGTGAAAGCACTGTCTGCGAGTTCCATGGCTCTATGCAGGTTCTGTGTGGCAAGGTCGGCAACGGCCATACGATCCACAGGCGCCGAAAAACGAACGGGGGCCGCATTGTTGGTAAATGGGTTTAACACGGCGGCCGAGCCAGCCATCAGCGTGAGTGTGCAGTATAAAGCGAAATGTGTATTCATCATATGGGCGCAAACTTACACAATTGCGGTGTAGCAAAATAAACCCGATATTCGTATTACCAAACAAATACGACTTAGTAATGGACAAGTTACGAATGATTGCCCTGTTGCTGATTGCCACGATGCTATCGTGTTCAAAACGCGACGTAGGCGCCTTGACGGCGTGTATGCGCGAGGAGATTGCGGCCTTCTCAACTTCGGACCGGATATGTGATCATGCGGTGGTGACCGAATACGTTTTCCAAAACCAATACGTTTACGTGTTCAACAGCGCCTGTTGCTGCGATTGGGTTTCGGAGGTAAAGGATGCCGAATGCAAGGTGATTGGCGGGCTTGGTGGGTTCGCTGGCAATAACAAGGTAAACGGAGAGGATTTCGGCCATGCCAAGTTCATCCGCGAAGTGTGGCGGAATCCGCTCAGCGAGCAACCCGATTAACGAAGTACCGTGTTAAACCTGCTGGCTATGCAGATCCGGCCTCCATACGACGGCCGGATGCTTTTCGGCATAGCTGTAGATAAGCTGCATCATGTAATGATTGCTGGGATAGGGGGTGAGCGCCTCCTTGACCGCCCCCGGAGTAGCCAGGTCGGCATGCTGACTGATGTAACCCATGCCATATAATTTGCCCTGTTCTACCCAAATGCAGCTTTTCTCATCGCCGCTGCGCCCTTGATCGATGATGGCAAAGGTGGGCAGATGGTGCCCAAGGTGGTAAATAGCTTGTTGTATTCTTGGGTTGTGGGTGCTGGGAGGGGGTGGTGCGATGGGTTTCCCTATGCCGCAAAGTCCCGGATGGAGGTCAAATTCTCGGATGAGCCGGTGGAGCAGGTTGTACGCATCGAGGTGCCGATGAAAAACATGCACAGGGTTATGGTGCTTACCGTGCTTCCCGATGGCGAGGCGTAGGTAGTCACCACAATCTTCATACGCATACAATGCAAACTTGGGTTCGAAGCGCTTCAGTGCCCGGTTGTATGCGGGCCATAGGCGTTGTATTTCGGCGGCTTCTAACAACAGCGCCATCAGTTCGGTGCCACAGCGCTCATACGTAACGGAATGGATGTGGCGCAGGAAATGCTGGCGTTGTAACTGCGGGGTGTGCCCCGTGAAGTGCTGGGCAATCCGCTTGCGGATATCGCGAGCCTTGCCTACATAGATGGTCTTGCCGCCTTTATCGCGGAAATAATAAACCCCAATGCCGTTGGGAAGTGCATCGAACTGCTCCTTGGGTAGGTTGGGGGGCAACTGCTGGTGCTTCGATGTCTTCTTCAGCATATCGACGATGACCCCTTGTGTATCGCCCTCCATCAATTGACCGAACAGGATGGCCGTCGCTTCGGCATCCCCCATCGCACGGTGACGGTTGTTGATGGATATACCCAACGCATCGCAAAGCTTCCCCAAGCTGTAAGATGGGAGACCCGGGCGCAGCTTGCGACTCATCCGTACGGTGCACAGTTTGCGTACGTCGAGGTGATACCCTGCTGCGGCGAGGTGGTGTTTTACAAACGAATAGTCGAAGTTGACGTTGTGAGCAACAAATATATGGTCGGCAAGCAGCGCGTATATACGCGGGGCCACTTCGTGAAACGCAGGGCTATCGGCCACGAGCGCGTCGGTAATGCCGGTGAGGGCTTGGATGGCCAGCGGTATGGGGCGGTGGGGGTTGATGAGCGTTTCATAACGGTCGACAACCCGATGCCCGTCGTGGATAAGGATGGCAATCTCGGTAATGCCGCTGCCCGATGCGTAGCCACCCGTGGTTTCGATATCCACGATAGCGTATTGGACGGAAGTGGTGGATGGCTTCATGCATGCAAAAGTACTAAATTAATTAGTTGATGGTGCCCGATTTATTTTTCCGGCCTATTTTTCTATATTGGCGGTCGATTTAAAATAACACAAACATGAGAAAAACGTTTCTGCTTACGTGCCTCGCGGTGGCACTCCAACTCGCCTGTTTCGGTCAACTACGGATACCGCACGTACTATCGGATAACATGGTGTTGCAGCGAAATGCGGACGCCAATATCTGGGGTTGGGGATACGCCGCCAGTGAGGTGACCATCAAAGCCTCGTGGCTTGACGACACGGTAAAGACTACGGTCGACAACGGCGGCCGCTGGATGGTCCAACTGCCCACTACCCAAGCGGGCGGTCCTTACGAGGTGGAAATTGCGTCAGCAGGAACCAAAATCACGCTAGATAACATCCTATTGGGCGACGTATGGCTGTGTTCGGGGCAGTCGAACATGGAATGGGGCGGTAATCAACAATTGCAGGAAATACTGGATGAGCTGCCCCAAGCCAACGACAACCAAATACGTTTACTGCAGGTAAGCCGAACCGCGGCAGATTATCCGCAAGACGATATTCCCAACAACTGGCAGACGCTGAGCGCCGAGTCGCTGAAGCCGTTCTCGGCCATTGGCTATTTCATTGCAAAGAAACTACGCGCGGAGCTGGACGTCCCCATCGGCATCATCAATGCCTCCTGGGGCGGCACGCCAGCCGAGGTATGGACACCCGACTACCTCATTGAAAATGACAAAGAGCTACACCGGCTGGGCGACCTACAGGGCGAATCACCTTATCGGCCAAATGATGCCGGCGTACTTTGGAACAGCATGATCAGGCCGTTGACGTCATTCGCACTATCGGGTTTTTACTGGTACCAAGGCGAAAGCAACGTGGGTACATGGCAAGGCTATGATAAGCTGATGCGCGCCATGGTGACCTCATGGCGGATGGCCTGGGACGCGGAGCTACCCTTTTATTTTGTGCAGATTGCTCCATTTACCTACGGTAATGAACAGCCATTGGCGGCGCTTCTCCGCGAACAGCAGGACATGACGGCGAAGACCCTGCCTAACACGGGCATGGTGGTTGTGAGCGACCTCGTGGACGACATCAAGAATATCCATCCCGCGCAAAAGCGGGAAGTAGCCAATAGGCTGGCCACTATCGCATTGAATGCACACTACGGGGTGCGAAACGACTCGGATTATCGGTCACCGTTGTATAAAACACATCGGGTGCAGGGTAAAGCGATTGCGGTTTCTTTTGATTACCTCACAGATGGATTGAAGGTGAAAGGCGACCGGATTACGGACCTCTATATCGCTGGTGCCGATCATGTTTTCCACGAGGCACAGGGTGTCATCAAAGGGAATGAACTCATCGTATCGTCGCCCGAGGTGACCGAACCTGTAGCAGTACGCTTCGGTTTTACGGAAACGGCTATGCCCAACTTGTTTAACACCAACGGGTTGCCAGTCGCTCCATTCCGGACGGATAACTGGGACTTTTAAGAACGATGGGACTTTTAAGAACGATCGGTCGGCGGAAGCGGTGCCACGGGGGTATCGCCCTCCGCCGATTCAGTTATGGCCCCACTGCGCTGACGCTTTTTCAGGGGCACCGCCATGAAATAGATGCACACCAATGCCCACGTGCCCCAAAAGAGGTAAACGCCTGCGTGGAAATTCGCCTTCATTACCCGGTGGGTGGTGGTCGTGAAATCGAGGTAGGTGAAATAGGCACCCACCAGCCCGAAAAGCAGGAAGAGTAGGAATACTGCAAATGCCAGTCGGCGGACCAGTAGCCGCTTCACTAGCCATAGTACGAGCAGCAGGGCCAGCTGGATGACAAACAGTAAGGTAGCGGTTTGCCACCAAATTTTGAACAGGCCGTATTCGCGATACATCACACTGATGCCGACCTTGCCGATAAACGACATCTGCGAGAGCAAGACGCCGGAAATGGTGGATAGGAGTGCCTGTATGGCAATGAGGGTGGACAAGCCTTTCATCGTCTATTTGGTTACGCCCCAGCCCGTTTCACTATTGAAGCGCAACGAATAGGTCTTTTTAATGAATGAAGCATTATTGTCCGCGCCTTTTTTGGCGAAGTCGGCGAAATCCGTTTCGGACTTTGAAAGCGTTACTGTGGCTTTAGCACGGTTCTTACCGGTTTGTTCAATATGGGCGCCGCCGCCTTCATCCAGTGCGTATGTTGCCGTTTTTACCTTAGCCCGCTTTTCTGTCTTTTCCAACACAAAAGGGATGGACTTGTCCGTAAGTTTAACCAAATAAATGAAGATGCTGTCTTTCGATAGGAACCGTTTGCGTTCCTTCAGTAACTCCATCGTCACGTAGCCGTTCTTTTCAAGCGCCTCATATGCGGTGAACAGATCGGCATCCTGTTTCTGACTGAATTTTACCTCGCCGTAATCTATCTCGGCGGTTTCATAAACCGGGTTGGATTCAAGAAAGAAGCTTATTTCGCCCAGCGCCACACGGTCGCTGATGGATTTGTCGCTGCCACAGGCCCCGAAAATCGTGACCAAGCACAGCATCGATAGTAAGCGGATAGATATTGCCATACGTATACGTTTATTTTCAAAGGTATCGATTTGCAAAAGTTATTCCAACGTTTTGCGATTAACATTATTTTCGCACCCATCAAAAAAAATATTTACTACTTTTGGCACGAGCCGATTTTCATCGCGGCCATTAACCTTTATATGCTCAACATAAAATGCACAACATGAATCGATTATTTTATTTGCTGACAACACCTTTGTTTATCTTATTTTTCGCTCCGCAGGTGGCCATATCCAACGCACTGCCATCGGTAGACAGCTTATTGCTGACCGACACACTGCCGATGGATACCACAGTGCTGCGCGGTAAACTTGCCAACGGGTTCACCTATTACATACGTCATAACGAAGAGCCCCAAGACCGCGTGGTGATGTATTTGGCCACGAGGGTGGGTTCGATATTAGAGACGGATGACGAAAGGGGACTGGCCCATTTCCTTGAACACATGCAGTTCAACGGCACCAAAAACTTCCCGAAAAATGAGCTGGTGGATTACCTGCAGCGGGCCGGTGTGCGATTTGGCTCCGACCTGAATGCGTACACCTCGTTTGATGAAACGGTTTATCAACTGCCCATCCCATCGGACGACCCGGCCCTGCTGGACAGCGGCCTACAGGTGATGCGCGACTGGGCGCAGGATGCACTGCTGGATGGCGAGGAAATAGACAAGGAACGCGGTGTTGTACTTAATGAGCTACTCGGTGGCAGGGGGGCGCAGCAGCGTATGCGCGACCAATATTTCCCGATGATATTGAACGACTCACGATACGCACAGCGGCTGCCGATAGGCACACGCGAGCTGATTGAGGGGTTTGACCACGAGACGCTACGAAATTTCCACCACAACTGGTACCGACCTAATCTGCAATCACTTATCATTGTGGGCGACATCGACGTGGCGGATATGGAACAGCGTGTTAAGGCCCTGTTTTCAGATTTGAAGAACCCTGCAGATGCACCTGCGAGGGCGGAGTACACCATCCCATTGACGAGCGAAAACCAGTTTATGGCAGTAACGGACGCCGAAATGCCGCAGACCGTGGTCCAGGTCATCATCAAGCACCCCGAGGCAACGGTGAAAACAGTGGGCGACTACCGCATGCAGCTTACCAAGTCGCTCTTCAACCAGATGGCCGGAGCCCGCTTTGCGGAACTGACACGCCAGTCGGATCCACCTTTCATCCAGGGTGGCGGCAGCATTGGCGGATTTCTACGGGGGCTGGATGCTTTTACGATGTATGTGGCCGCGAAGCCTGGTGAGATACAACGTGGTTTTGAGGCGGTGGTCACCGAGTTTGAACGCATCAAACGGCATGGATTTACGGCCACCGAATTGGAGCGTGCCAAAAGTAATTTTATCACCAGTGTAGAATCTTCATATGCCGAACGCGACAAACGGAAGTCGGAAAGCTACGTAGGTACCTACCTAAACCATTTCCTGCAAGACGAACGGGCGCTGAGCAATGAAGATCGCTACCGCTTAGGTAAATCACTCATCGGCACCATTGCATTAGCTAACGTAAATGCACTGGCGGACCAGTATTATACCGATGTGAACCGGGATATCCTCATCTTGGCCCCCGAAAAAGATCGGGACAGCCTGCCCGACGAACAGACCGTGGATGGATGGCTGACTGCCATAAAGGCATCGGATATCGAACCGTATGACGACAACGTGCAGGAGATGCCGCTATTGGAAGAGCTACCGCAGCCGGGGACGGTTACCGAACGGAATGAGCGCCCTGAGCTTGGCGTAACGGAAATGATATTAAGCAACGGTGTACGTGTAGTGCTTAAGCCAACTGATTTCAAGAATGATGAAATAAGAATAACCGCTTTCAGTCCCGGGGGAACGTCGCTTTATGATGACAAAGATTTTCTCTCGGCGGCCTATGCAGCAAGTGTGGTAGGCGGCAGTGGTCTCGGCTATTATGACGCTACCCAACTGTCGAAATACCTCAGTGGCAAGAAAGTGTCGGTAAGGCCGTACATCAGTGAGCTGTCGGAAGGCTTCAACGCCACCAGTGGGAAGAAAGACCTGCAGACGGCATTTGAACTTATATATGCTTATTTTACGGTACCACGCCTGGATATGGAGGTTTTTGAAGGGTATATGCAACGGATAAAAGCCTCGCTTGCCAACCGATTGGACGATCCTAACGCCGTATTTTCCGACACGATCAATGCCGTGTTGTATGATCACAACATCCGCCGTACGAGCATGACGGTAGAACAAGTGGACCAGATAGACCCCCAGATGGCATATGCCATTTACACGCAGCGTTTTGCAGATGCGTCCGACTTTACCGTGACCATTGTGGGGAGTTTTACGGAAGATGAGCTGATGCCTTTGATATTGCAGTATCTTGGCGGCCTGCCGAGTACAGATAGGGAGGAGGAAGCCCGCGACCTCGGCCTTTATCCGCCTAAGGAAGGATTGGAGCGCACGGTATATCGGGGGAAGGAACAGAAATCGAGCGTACGGCTCTACTATTTTGGCGATTACGATTACTCAGAAGCGGAAAATATGCAACTCGATGCGTTGGAAAGCATCTTGAACATTAAATTGATCGAACGCCTGCGCGAGGCCGAAAGTGGGGTCTACGGTGTGTCCGCACGGGCATCGTACTCGAAATCGCCGCGCTTTAGGTATTCCTTCAGTGTGGCTTACGGAACCAGCCCGGATATGGTGGAACCGCTGATGCAATCGGCACTCGATGAGATTAATAAAATCAAGCAGAATGGTCCGGAGCAAGTAGACATCGAGAAGTTCGTGAGCGAACAGAAACGCCAGTTGGAAGTGCAGTTGCGCGAAAACAGCTTTTGGTTGGGCCACTTATCCGGCGCTTACCAGCGCAATGAGGACCCTGCCTACATTTTAAAGTATGTGGATGAACTGAGTAAGGTGACTCCGGAAAGCGTAAAAGCCGTAGCGAACAAATACCTTGGGGAAGAGCGACTATTTAAATTTGTGCTTATGCCCGAAGCGCAATAATACCCGCGTGTGGAACAAGAAACGCCCTGATGGTTGTCAGGGCGTTTTGTCATTTAGACCTTGTTGTAGACCTTGATGTATATTAGCCTAGATAAGATTTCAGGATGCGACTGCGTGATGTGTGGCGCAGGCGTTGCAACGCTTTATCTTTGATTTGGCGCACACGCTCACGAGTGAGGTTGAATTTCTCGCCGATTTCTTCCAAAGACAATTGGTGGTTCGAACCCAGGCCGAAAAACAATACGATGATTTCACGTTCGCGCTCGGTGAGCGTGGCCAATGACCGTTTGATTTCTTCGGAAAGCGATTCGTCTATCAGTGTGCTGTCCGTATCCGGGTCGGCGTTTTCGAGCACGTCCAATAATGTGTTTTCTTCACCTTGCACGAACGGTGCATCCATGGAAACATGGCGCCCGGAATTGCTCAATGTGTCGGAAACCTTATCAACCGTGGTCTCGAGGATGTCTGCCAATTCTTCAGGTGAGGGTTCGCGTTCGTATTCCTGCTCCAACCTGGAGAATGCTTTGCTGATTTTGCTTAACGAACCTACCTGATTCAATGGAAGACGGACAATACGCGATTGCTCGGCGATAGCCTGCAGGATGGATTGACGGATCCACCATACGGCGTAAGAGATAAACTTAAAACCCTTAGTTTCATCAAAACGCTTAGCGGCTTTAATCAATCCGAGGTTCCCCTCGTTGATTAAGTCGCCCAAAGTGAGCCCTTGGTTTTGGTACTGCTTGGCCACGGAGACGACGAAACGAAGGTTCGTCTTCGTCAACCGCTCCAAAGCGGCCTGGTCGCCTTCCCTTATTTTCTGGGCGAGGATCACCTCTTCTTCGGCTGTAATCAAGTCTACTTTACCAATCTCATGCAAGTATTTATCTAACGATTGTGACTCGCGATTGGTAATGGATTGTGTAATTTTGAGCTGTCTCATTTAATCTGTTAAGTACCTTCCTTTCTAAAAAGAGTGCAAAAATACGGTTTTTCTAATCATATAAACTGATTTTTTCGGAAAAAGTTGTCTGATTTAGAGGAAATTATCCGATTTTTTTACCTTAATCGTTACCTCAAAAAGTGTTCCAAAGTATATGACGTACTAGATAGTGCGAGCGCTGTGGCATGCAGCGTTACGCGTTATAAATCAGCTTGTTAACGCTGAAAAAAGGATGCTTCCGTGATTTTAACCTGTTTGATTATGAAACAATTGTGACAGAGGAGGGCCGATATCCTCTTAAAAAGGCGCTGATATCCATCCGCTTTTTTCCGGCCATTTGCAACTCCTGTATATGGATGTAACCATCGGGACAAGCAACTTTTAAGTAGGATAAGCCATCGGTAACATAGGTGCCGACAGGATACGATATGTTGACCTTCTCCTTCGCAGCCCTGAAAATTTTGATGGAGTGGCTATCCAACTCGGCATATGCGGCCGGATAAGGACTAAGTCCGCGGATCAGGTTGTATATCTCGTCTACAGGCCTGTGCCAGTCGATCCGCCCATCGTCCTTGAAAATCTTAGGTGCGTGCTTAAGTTCGGAGCCGATGGAGAGCTGAGCCTGTGGAACGGGTTCGACGGTACCCGTAGCGATGGTATGCACTGTTTTAACAAGCAGGGCAGCACCTATGTCCTTCAACCGGTCGTGCAGGTCGCCTGCGGTATCGTCCGGGCCAATAGCTACGCGCTCGGAAAAAAGGATATGGCCGGTGTCAATCTCGTGCTGCAGCAGGAACGTGCTGACACCGCTTTCCGTCTCGCCATTGATCACCGCATGGTTGATGGGCGCCGCGCCGCGGTATTGGGGCAGGAGGGAGGCATGCAGGTTAACTGTGCCGTGTGGGGGCATACTCCAGACGACCTCAGGCAGCATCCGGAAGGCTACGACCACCTGTAGATCGGCCCGCAGGGCCCTGAGCTCGGCAAGGAAATCGGCATTGCGCAGCTTCTCTGGTTGCAAAACCGGTATTCCCTGGGTAAGGGCGTATTCCTTTACGGCCGATTGATGTAGTTTGCGGCCACGGCCCGCCGGCTTATCGGGTGCGGTTACCACCGCCACAATGTCATTGCCTGCATCGAGTAGGGCGGCAAGCGAAGCAACGGCAAACTCGGGCGTACCCATGAAGATGATGCGCATGTTATAATTCGTATTTCGTATTTCTAATCCGGTGACTTACCTTTGCAAAGGTACAAATTATATCGAGCGGCTTGAATTTCCCATACTTTTTAGCAAAACGGATTTCGATGGACGGAAAAAGGACGTTCTCGGGCCTGATTGTGCGTGTGGCTGTCGGTGCCATTGCCTTGGGCATTGCGGCGATGATGCTTTCCATTGCCGTGCTGAAAGGCTTCAAGGAAGAAGTAACGGCAAAACAACGAGGTTTTTTTGGCGATATCACCCTGAGCAACTACGATCTCAACGAGTCTTACGAACCTGAACCGATAGCACTTACTGCTACGGAAATAAGGGAACTACGGGCGGTGCCCGGCGTAACCGACGTGCGGTATTTTGCAACCAAAGCCGGCATCATCAATGTAAACAACGAAGCGGAAGGTGTGTTATTCAAGGGAATAGACAGCAGTTACAACCAACAGTACCTGACAGCTACGCTGATAGACGGCCACCCGATCGATTTTGCAGATAGCGCGAAAGCAATGGGGCAGGTGCTGCTATCGCAGTACACGGCGAACCGGCTGCAACTGACCGTGGGCGACGATTTCATTATGTACTTCGTGCAATTGGAAGGCCGGCCACGCCCGCGGAAATTCCAGATAGCCGGCATCTTCCATACCGGCGTGGAAGAGCTCGACAACACCTACGTAATCGGTGCTTTATCAATGGTTAGGCGGCTTAACGACTGGGATGCCAGTGCCGTTGGCGGCTATGAAGTGGCCATCGATGATTTCGGTAGGTTAGGAATTCTTACGGAAGCGGTCACTGCGGTATTGCCGGTTTCGGTCGACGCCGTCAGCGTGCGCGACCAACTTCCCCAAATCTTCCAATGGTTGGATTTATTGGATGTCAATACCGTCATTATCCTGATTTTGATGGTTGTTGTTGCCGTGGTCAATATGGTATCAGCCTTGCTCATCATCATTTTGGAACGCACTTCGATGATTGGCATTTTAAAGGCGCTGGGATATACCGACGGCGGTATCCGAAAGGTGTTCCTATACCAGGCGGCATACCTCATCGGATGGGGCCTTTTGATCGGTAACCTGCTAGGGTATGGACTCTATTGGTTCCAACGGCAAACCCATTTTTTTACGTTGGACGAAGCCAGTTATTACGTTGCTTATATCCCGGTTGACATCAACCTGTTCGAGGTGCTTTTGCTCAACATCGGGATAGCTGGAGTCGCCCTAGCCGTATTGCTTATCCCGTCGTACCTCATCGGTCGCATCAGTCCGATCAAGGCCATCCAATTTCAATAAACTATCTTATTTTGCCCGATTTTGCGTAAGTTTGGACGGTATTCATAGCATTTGTGCGGTGATTCATTAGCAATATTTATGAATAAAAACATACTCGACCATATCCGGCATGCGTTTGATACGCCGTTAAGTAACCCTGTTCTTATCTTTGCCCTTGTCCTGTTCATCATCCTGCTGTCGCCGATATTGCTACGCCGGATTAAAATACCGGGAATCATCGGGTTGATTATTTCGGGAATCATCGTAGGACCCCACGGGTTGAATTTGTTGGAACAGAATGCGGCGGTCGACTTATTTTCGACGATCGGCCTGATTTATATCATGTTCATTGCTGGTTTGGAATTGGACATGAATGAATTCAAAAAGTCACAGCATAAAAGTCTGCTATTCGGTTTGCTTACATTTGCGGTACCGATCTCTATCGGCTATTCTGTGTTCTATTATTTGCTGGATTATGACATGGTACCCAGCTTGCTGATTGCCAGCATGCTGGCAACGCATACACTCGTTGCCTATCCGATTGTCAATAATTACGGCATCTCAAAGAATGAGGCGGTGGCCATAGCGATAGGCGGCACCATACTTACCGACACAGCCGTTCTCGTTATATTGGCCGTGATTGTAGCCGCGTTTTACGATAATCTTAATCCGCAATTCTGGTGGGGATTCGGAATTTCTTTTGCCGTTCTGCTGCTCGTGATATTTGGTATTATCCCAAAAATTGCCAAGTGGTTTTTCCAAAAAGTAGAAGGTGAAAAAACTTCTCATTACATTTTTGTCCTTTCCGTTGTGTTTTTCGCAGCTTTTCTGTCGGAAATCGCCGGACTGGAACCCATTATTGGTGCGTTCATGGCCGGGCTCGCATTAAATCGCTTAATTCCACACTCGTCCGCTTTGATGAACCGGATCGAGTTCATCGGTAATTCGATCTTCATACCGTTCTTCTTGATTAGTGTAGGCATGATCGTGGACATCCGGATACTGATCGAAAAGCCGGAAGCATTACTCATTGCCGGTACACTCATTGCCGTTTCGATAACAGGCAAATGGGGGGCTGCATTTTTCACCCAATTGATCTTTAGGTATTCGTCGGCCCAGCGACAGGTCATTTATGGCCTCAGTGGTGCCCACGCTGCCGCGACACTGGCGGTGATCATGGTGGGCCACGAATACGGTATTGTGGGTGAGAATCTGTTAAACGGTGCGATTATCTTGATTTTGGCAAGTTGCATCGTAGCATCGCTGGTAACGGAAGGTGCGTCTAAGAAAATCGTGGTGGCAGGCGACCAGGACACGCCAGTGGGAAAGCGTAATCTGCCAAAAGACGAAAGGCTGATTTTGCCGATAGCCAATTTGAACAATATGGAGGCGCTTTTGGATTTTGCTACACTTATAAAAAGCAAACACTCGCTCCACCCGCTCACTGTGGTTACCGTGGTACCCAACAACGAATCGGCCGAACAGAACCTGCTGAAGGCCCGCAGAAACCTCGACTCGACGGCAAAGTATGCCTCTGGGAGTGAAACAGAGGTGTCGATTATGGCAACTATCGATTATAATATACCGAACGGCATTAGCAGAGCCGCTTTGGAGCAATCGGCCGATGCTATCTTGCTAGGATGGCCTAGCAAGCCAGGAATTATTGAAAAGTTGGTAGGGGAGAAGACGGAAAGTATCCTAAATAAAACCGATGCTAACTTGTTTATGTGCCATGTCGACAAACCGCTCGTAAGCCATAAACGCATCCTCATGTTTTGTCCCCCGCTTACCGAATCTGAGCTTGGATTCGAGTTCTGTCTAGCGAAAATGATGCGCCTTTCGGGCGAATTGAGTTTACCCATACATTTTGTTTGCATTGAAAGAACCAAATCGGTCATAGAAGCATACCTAGTAAAAAACAAAACGAGCACCGTCCTAAATTTTGAGTTGCATGGCGACTGGGATGAGTTGAGCAAGCTGAATGCCTTTGTAAGGGATAATGACCTCATCGTGTTTGTGTCCGCCCGACAAGGTGAGGTTTCTTATCGATATTCCTTTGACCGAATCCCGAAAAAGCTCGGAAATGTATATAGCCAGTTCAACCGAATTCTGATATTCCCGCGCAGGCGTGGCGGACATTCCCTGGATGAATATGAGGAGGTGCCAACGAGCCCAATACTCCGACGGATAGGGCAAGGTATCGGCAACATATTCACCAAAGACAAATAAAACTGATTATGGCAACTACCCGCATAACAAAGTTGGATGATGGAACGCTGGCCGTTCCCGATCAGGTAACCATTCCATTCATTATCGGCGACGGCATTGGCCCCGATATTTGGCGGGCATCCGTTCGGGTATTTGATGCCGCGGTTGAAAAAGCGTACGCCGGCAAGCGGAAAATAGAATGGAAAGAGGTTTTGGCCGGCGAAAATGCTTTCCAGCAGACTGGTGAGTGGTTGCCCGAAGCAACGCTGGACGCCTTCAGGGAATACCTCGTGGGGATTAAGGGCCCACTCACCACACCGATAGGCGGTGGGATACGGTCGCTCAACGTGGCCATCCGGAAAGCCCTCGACCTATATGTGTGCCAACGGCCAACCCGTTGGTTTGAGGGGGTACCCTCACCGGTGAAGCACCCGGAACGGGTCGACATGGTCATCTTCAGGGAAAATACCGAAGACATCTACACCGGCATTGAGTTTCCGGCCGGGTCTACCGAAGGGCAACGGGTCAAGGAATTCCTTACGCAAGATATTGGCGTCGACTTCGATTTCACGGACGACACTGCTGTCGGCATCAAAACGGTTTCCGAGCACGGCTCCAAACGACTGATCAAAGCAGCCATTGAACACGCCATAGAGCATACATTGCCATCGGTGACCCTGGTGCATAAAGGAAATATCATGAAGTATACCGAAGGGGCGTTCAAAGGGTGGGGGTATGAACTTGCCGAAACCGAATTTGCAGATGCCACTTATACCTGGCAACAATGGGAGCGAAGGAAAGATGCTAATGGCGAAAAGGCAGCAAATGCGGAAATGGCCGCTGCTGAATCGGATGGAAAAATCATCATCAAAGATGTGATTGCCGACAATTTTTTGCAACAGATCTTATTGAACCCAAAAAACTATTCGGTCGTCGCCACGTTAAACCTAAACGGCGATTACATATCGGATGCACTTGCAGCCATTGTTGGCGGCATTGGTATAGCACCCGGTGCAAACATCAATTACCAGACCGGCCACGCGGTCTTCGAGGCAACGCACGGCACAGCACCCCGTTTTGCAGATACCGACAGCATGAACCCTTCTTCTGTGCTGTTAAGTGGTATGATGCTCTTGGAATACATCGGCTGGAACGAAGCCGCCGAACGGATGGTGACGGCATTGAAGCAAACGATTTTGGATAAGACCGTAACGGTTGATTTTTTTGATCAGATGCCCGATGGAAAGCTCTTGAAAACAAGTGAATTCGCATCGGCAATTATCGATAAAATAAAATAGGGTTTTGACCGTTCGAAATACTAATAACAGATACTTGACTTTATAATTGCTTGCACATGGCCAATATTCTTTTGGTAGAAGATGATACCACATTTGCTACGATACTCGACAATTTTCTGAGAAAGAAAGGCTTCGATGTCGTCGTGAAGTATAGTGTGAGAAGTGGCATTGAGGCACTCAAGGCGCATGAATTCCAGTTAATATTGCTGGATTACCGGTTAGGTGATGGCATTGGACTGGAAGTGTTGGACGCCCTACGCGCCCAGGACAAGGTAATTCCCTCTGTCATTATGACCAGTTTCAATGACGTCCGCACCGCGGTGAATGCCATACGGCAGGGCGTATTTGACTATATCACCAAACCTGTTAACCCCGATGAGCTATTGATGGTCGTTAATGATGCCTTGGAGGGGAAATCGGCTGGCAAAGCAGATGGCACCTCAAAAGCGCGTAAAACCCATATCGATACCACGCCGGGTTTGGACTTTGTAGAAGGAGCTAGTACAGCGGCACGCAAGCTGCACGAGTATATTGCATTGGTGGCGCCCACCGATATGTCAGTACTAATACGTGGCGAAAGCGGGACCGGGAAGGAATACGTAGCACGGGCAATCCATCAGAAGAGTAAAAGGGCAAGCAAGCCCTTTGTATCAATTGATTGCGGTACTTTATCTAAAGAGTTGGCATCGAGTGAACTTTTTGGCCATGTAAAGGGATCGTTTACCGGCGCAATGAATGACAAGACCGGTCAGTTTGAAGAGGCGACAGGGGGCACACTGTTTCTCGACGAAATAGGCAACCTCTCTTACGACGTACAGGTGAAGCTGCTGCGCGCGTTGCAGGAACAGGTCATACAACCTGTGGGTGCAAATAAGACCATCAACGTGGACGTTCGTGTAATTGCAGCCACGAATGAGGACCTACTGGGCTCGGGCAAATTCAGAGAAGACTTATACCACCGCATCAATGAGTTTGAAATTATCGTACCAGCGTTGCGCGACCGGCGTGGGGATTTCCAGCAATTCGTTGATTTTTTCGTAAGGAAAGCCAATAAAGAACTGGGTAGGGACGTGGTGGAGCTGGCCAGCGAAGTGAAAGATATTTTTAATACGTATGACTGGCCGGGCAACCTGCGCGAATTGAAGAATGTGATTAAGCGCATGGTACTGCTCTCGCCCGGCACAAAAGCCGATGCATCGGCCTTGCCCGAAGAGATGGTCTACGCGATCAAACGATCGGCAGACAATCCGGCCGCAGCACCGTCGGCTGAAAACCCCGACCTTAGGCTGCACAGCGAAGCGCATGAGCGAAAATTAATCGTGGATGTCTTGCAAAAAGCCAAATATAACAAAAGTAAGGCCGCCCAAATGCTCAACATCGATCGGAAAACACTATACAACAAAATGGAGAAATACGGAATTGAATGAAGCCTTCCTCCTAACTTTGAGTTCGAAAAATGGCCGTATTTTCATAGCTTTGGGCCTTGGAGTTTAATTTCCGATAGTGAAAATGCCAAATGACGAAAACCATTGATCCGCTTACCCATCCGCAGTTTGATAACCTGCTGAAATTTGCCATCGCACCGCGCCCCATTTGTTTTGCAAGTACGGTAGACAAATCCGGCAAGGTTAATCTGAGCCCTTTCAGCTATTTTAACCTGATGTCTCAGCGCCCACCCATTTGCGTATTTTCGCCGTTGCGACGAATGCGAGATGGCAGCACAAAACACACGTTGGACAATATTCAAGAGGTGCCGGAAGTGGTGATCAACATCGTGAACTACGCCATGGTACAACAGCAGTCGCTCGCAAGTACCGAATACGAGCGCGGTGTTGACGAATTTATCAAGTCGGGCTTTACGCCATTGGCGTCGGAACTGGTATCGCCGCCACGCGTGGCCGAATCACCCGTTCAACTGGAATGCAAGGTACGGCAGGTGGTCGAGCTGGCCGACATCCCCGGAGCGGGGAATTTGGTGCTGGCCGAAGTGGTGCGGATGCACATACACGACACCTTGCTAGGCATAGATGACCGCGTAGACCAAGCCGAGCTCGACCTAGTGGCACGGCTCGGTGGCGACTGGTATTGCCGTGTTACTACCGCCAATCTATTTGAAGTTGCCAAACCGTTGCGGAACCGCGGAATAGGCGTAGACCAACTGCCGCAGCACATCCGGCAGTCGCCAATGCTCACGGGCAATCATTTGGGAAAACTGGGGAATGTCGAGGTGCTCCCCACGGAGGATGAGATAGACACATTGCGCACAGATCCCGAAACCCGGGAGATACTGGATGCCTTTATCGGCGACAAGGCGACGCTACAAATCCACCTGCACCGTAAGGCCGCTGCGCTGCTCGATGGGGGCGAGGTAACGAAGGCTTGGAAAACGTTGTTGTTGATTTAACAACTAGCGTTTATCTTTGAATTATTCGCAACATATTATTGGAATTATTGAATGAATTACAATAAATAATTCTTATTTTTGCGGCAAATTAAAAGGATACACCTCTCAGATAAAACAATATGAAGCATAATTTTGGAGCGGGGCCATGCATATTGCCCCAAGAAGTTTTTCAGGAAGCCTCCCAAGCCGTATTGAATTTCAATGACACCGGGCTGTCTATCTTGGAAATATCGCATCGCAGCAAAGAATTTGAAGCGGTGATGGTTGAAGCCGAGCAATTAGTACGCGAACTGCTGTCGGTACCCCAAGGGTACGCTGTCATTTTCATGCAGGGTGGAGCCAGCACGCAATTCCCCTTAGTGCCGATGAACCTGCTGCCCGAAGGGGGCAAAGCGGCCTATCTAGACACTGGCACCTGGGCGAGCAAAGCCATCAAGGAAGCGAAAAAGCTCGGTGACGTGGTGGTGGTAGCATCTTCGGCAGACGCAAATTATAACTATGTGCCCAAAACCTACGAAGTACCTAGCGATGCAGCATACCTGCATTATACAAGTAACAACACCATCTTTGGTACGGAAATCTTCGAAACGCCCAAGACCAGTGTGCCGTTAGTATCCGATATGTCATCCGACATCATGAGTCGTGCAATCAATGTAGCCGATTACGGTCTCATTTACGCAGGCCTGCAGAAAAATGTAGGACCGGCAGGTGCAGCAGTGGTGATCGTAAAAGAGGAGTTGCTCGGAAAGACGGGCCGGACACTGCCGACGATTTTCGACTACCAATCGCACATAAACGCACAGTCGATGTACCACACGCCGCCAGTCTTCTCTATCTATGTAGCGATGCTTAATCTCCGTTGGTTGAAGAACAAAGGCGGTATATCGGTCATCGAGCAGGAAAATATCATCAAAGCACGTACACTGTATGATGAAATTGAGCGGAACCCGCTGTTTAAAGGAACCGCCCACACCGACGATCGGTCAAGGATGAACGTGACGTTTGTAACCGAAGAAAAAGCACATGAAGGCGCTTTCTTGGAACTGGCAAAGGAACGTGGATTGGTAGGCTTGAAAGGGCACCGAAGTGTCGGTGGCTTCCGTGCATCGATATACAATGCGCTGAGCATAACAGGTGTGAATGCACTGGTTGATACCATGCAAGAATTTGAAGAGAAAAATAAATAGACTTTTAGACATGAAGATATTAGCAAATGACGGCATAGACCCCTTGGGCAAACAATTGCTTGAGGATGCGGGATTTACAGTAGACACGACCCATATACCCCAAGCGGAGCTGGCGGAAAAGTTGCCGGCTTACGATGCCATTACGGTACGTAGCGCAACCAAAGTGCGCGCAGCGCTGATTGATGGTTGCCCGAACCTGAAGCTAATCGGCCGGGGCGGTGTAGGGATGGATAACATTGACGTGGAATATGCGCGTTCCAAAGGCATAGCCGTTGTGAATACCCCTGCTGCGTCCTCGCTTTCGGTTGCGGAATTGGTATTCGCACACCTGTTGGGTGGCGTTCGCTTTCTATATGATGCCCAACGGAAAATGCCCGTAGAGGGCAATACAAACTTCGGTGCCCTTAAAAAAGCCTATGCTAAAGGCGTAGAGCTCCGTGGGAAAACGCTAGGGATTATCGGTATCGGCCGCATTGGTCGCGAAACGGCAAAGGTGGGTCTGGGTCTAGGCATGGATGTGATCGTAAGTGATCTATACGAAGCACCAAAAAGCCTCCCGTTGGAGCTTTCGGGAGGAATAACCGTCGACGTGCCCATACAACAGGTGGAGACCGAAGAATTGCTCCGCACGGCAGACTTCATTTCCATCCACGTGCCTTTTACAGATAAACCCATCATTGGAAAAGCGGAATTTGATCAGTTGAAACCCGGTGTCGGCCTGGTGAATGCTTCACGGGGTGGGGTCATCGAAGAACTCGCGCTTATCGAAGCGCTCGATAGTGGCAAGGTCGCATTTGTGGGGTTGGATGTATACGACAACGAACCAACACCACGCAAGGAGCTGCTCACCCACCCGAAGGTCTCTCTTACACCGCATATTGGGGCAGCAACGGGCGAAGCACAGGAGCGGATCGGCGCCGAACTGGCGCAATTGATCATTGAGCACCTCAAAAAATAAAATCATAGCCAGGATTGGGGTTAGTCAAATCATACCATCGATGAAAATATTAAAATTCGGGGGAACATCCGTAGGGAGTGCGGAGCGCATAAAGGGGTTATTGGACATTATCAACCCTCAAAACCGCCAAATCATCGTGTTATCGGCCGTGGCTGGTACGACCAATGCCTTGGTGGAAATTTCACAGGCTTATCTCGCAGGTGATAAGGATAGGGCCTCTGGGCTTATCAATGCATTGCACGATCACTACCGTAAGTTGATTGCCGAACTATTCACATCGGATGAGGGGCGCCATAATGGCGAAGAGCTAATCGACTACCACTTTAACTTGATTGCGTCTTTTTCGAGTAAGTTGTTCACGCCGGTAGAAGAGAAAATCATACTTGCTCAGGGAGAATTGATTTCTACTACGCTGTTTCATTTCCATCTAACGGAATTGGGAGTACGGTCGAAGTTATTACCGGCCCTGGATTTTATGAAAATAGATGAGGATAACGAGCCGAAAATTGATTTTATACGTGAACAATTGAATGAGTTGCTACTCCAATCAAATGATCACAATTTCTTCATCACCCAAGGGTATATCTGTCGGAATGCTTTCGGTGAAATCGATAACCTCCGGAGGGGCGGCAGCGACTATACCGCATCGCTCATCGGTGCCGCTATCGGTGCCGATGAAATACAGATATGGACGGATATCGATGGTATGCACAACAACGATCCGCGGATTGTGAAGGGCACCGAGCCCATTGCCCACTTGAGCTTTGACGAGGCTGCCGAGCTTGCCTATTTCGGGGCCAAAATTCTCCATCCGCAGAGCGTTTTTCCAGCACAACGCTTCAATGTTCCCGTACGCTTGCTCAATACCATGGCACCCAACGCTGCCGGCACATTGATCAGCAAAGATGGGACGGCAAAGGGCATCGTGCGCTCCATTGCAGCGAAAGATGGCATTACCGCCATCCGCATCCATTCGTCGCGCATGCTATTGGTTTACGGGTTTCTGCGACGGGTTTTTGAAGTGTTTGAACGCTACAAGACGCCTATAGATATGATTACAACGTCGGAAGTAGCCGTTTCCTTGACCATAGACGACACAAAATACTTACAAGAGATTGAACAAGAACTTCGGGATTTTGGTACCGTAGAGATTGATCGCAATCAAACGATTATCTGCGTGGTGGGCGATTTCGGCTGGAATACACACGGTTATGCGTCGCGCGTATTGGATGCTGTTAAACACATCCCCGTGCGGATGATATCATATGGTGGTAGTAACTATAACATTTCTTTATTGCTGCAGACGGGAGACAAGGTCGAAGCCCTTCGATCGCTGCATAATAGGCTTTTCTAATTACTAAAGTAAGTGACCGAATATGATGTTCGATTCTGGCCGTGTTAACGCATTTACTCAACAGGAGACCCCCTTTTACTACTACGACATGACCCTGCTGGAACAAACGCTGACAGCAGCCCGCCAATCTGCGGATGCCTTGGGTTTTCATGTACACTACGCCCTCAAGGCAAATTTCAATGATCGCCTCTTAGCTTGCATTCGAGACATGGGATTCGGTGCGGATTGTGTAAGTGGAAATGAAGTACGTAAAGCCATAGAAACTGGATTCGATTCGGGTAAAATAGTGTTTGCTGGAGTGGGTAAGTCTGACAAAGAGATTACTTATGCATTGAGCAACGATATCTTTACCTTCAATGTCGAATCCATTCAGGAACTCGAAGTGATCGACACGCTCGCCGCCGAAGTTGGTAAAACGGCTCGCGTGGCATTGCGTATCAACCCGAATGTAGATGCTCATACCCACCAGTATATCACGACCGGTTTGGATGAAAATAAATTCGGTATTGCCCATTGGGAATTGACAGAAGCCGTCGAAACGTTAAGACGATGCCACCACATCGAACTCGTGGGTATCCATTTCCACGTGGGATCGCAGATAACCGATCTTAACGTCTTCAAAAGCTTATGTGTGAAGGTCAACGAGTTGAACAATTGGTTTGACGCGCGGGGCTTCCGATTAAGGGTACTCAATGTGGGCGGTGGCCTGGGCGTTGACTACTATGAACCCGACGCCCACTCGACACCTGATTTTCAAAGCTATTTTTCAGTTTTCCATGAGTTCTTGGAGCGGAAACCCGGTCAAGAGGTACATTTTGAACTGGGTAGAGCATTGGTGTCACAATGCGGTAGTTTGGTTTCGCGGGTGCTGTATGTAAAGAATGGCATCAAGAAAAACTTTATCATCATCGACGCCGGAATGACGGAGCTGTTGCGCCCGGCGTTGTATCAGGCTTATCACCGGATAGAAAATCTTACGGCATACTCAGCCAGCCTTACTGACGACCCGGTACACTATGACGTGGTTGGCCCCATCTGCGAAAGTAGTGACTGCTTTGGAAAGGAAGTACCTCTCCCTACGACCCAACGGGGAGATCTCATCGCCATACGGACCGCTGGGGCCTACGGCGAAGTAATGGCTTCGAGGTATAACCTCCGCGAAGAAATACGATATGTATACAGCGACCAGCTTTCTCCACTTAACTGTTGATCAGAGAAAGCATTTCCGCCGTATTGCGCACTTCCAATTTGTGGAGGATGTTTTTCCGATGGGTCATCACAGTATGTACAGATAGGAAAAGCTTATTTGCAATTTCGTTGTTGGTGAGCCCATTACTTACCAAAGTGATGATTTGTAACTCGCGCGGCGAGAGTTTGAATTTGTTCAGAAACTTATCGTCAAAAAGCGCGCTGGGCTCGGAAGCCGCTGTTGTGTGGTCATAATCGTAGTAGTTCTGGCCACGATGGATAAGCTTAATCGTGTCAATGAGATGCTGGGCATCTGAATCTTTGTGTAAATAGCCATTAATATCCAATTCGCGGCATTTGGCATAGATATTTTCATCGGCATACATGCTCAACACAACGATTTTACAGGAAATCTGGTCGTTTTTTAGGATACGAATTGTATCGGGACCATTAAGTATTGGCATATTCAGATCAACCAATACCAAATCCACCATATCGGTCCGTAGGTATTCAATAAGCTCCCTGCCGTTACTGCATATCTTTAGTACCGATAGTTCTGCATCCGACTGCAGAATTGACGCGATACCTTCCGACATCAATTTGTGATCATCCGCTATAGCGATAGTTATCATTGGTTGTCACTCATTTTCCTCACAAAAATTATTATTCTTGCGGAATCCGTAATATAACTTTCGTTCCGTCCCCCGGGGAAGACATAATCTCGATTCTTCCGCCGATCAGTCTCACACGGTCATATATATTGTTTAGTCCAGCACCCTTTAACGTCGAATCTGATTCGAACCCAATACCATCATCGGCTATCGATAACGCACAGCCCCCGTCCTCCGCTACTAACTTAACAATTATATGCTTAGCGTCCGCATGTTTCAGGATATTATTGATGCATTCCTGGAATATCCGGCTAATCATCAAGCGGTCGTGGAACGAGGTCGGTTCGCAAAACCCTTGGTTTTCGAAGGATATTTTGACGATGCCCGCCTTAAGAACTTTATTAAGTTCCTGCTCAATAAAATCGTTGAGCGAATACTGTTCCACGCGATTGATGTTGAGATCGTGTGACAATAGCCGGATATCTTTGATCGCTTGGTCGATCAATTGTCCAACATCTGCTTTGCGTTGCGTGTCTGGACGGGAAAGGTAAAGTTTAATTAAAGAAAGCACCTGCCCCACATTGTCGTGGAGCTCTTGCCCCACATATTTCAATGTCTCTTCACGTATCTCTACCTTGGCCTTCAACACTGCCTGCTCGTATTGCACGATCAGCTGTTGCTGTTCCCTGATGGCATTTATTTTTCGCTTCTGGTAAATAATGACCATAAGGAACATGAATACACCAATCAATGCGAGCATCAAGCTTCCAAATAGGACGGCGATAGCTATTTCGATGTTTGTCGTTTCGATGGAGTTTTCCACGATTCAATGATTCATAATTCGGTTAACTGACGGTTTATGCAGCAACATACCAGCAACATACATGGAATATAATATGAATGCAAAAACCCGTAACATCACGGATCCGAAATAAACATTATTGACCACAAAATAGGTCCAGAAGATTATCGTAAGCGTGCTACTCAAATAGAAGAAAAATATTCCAGTAACAATCCAAAAGGTTGCATTTCGGGCCGGGTTGGTATCGTATTGGCGATCAGATTTGACAAGGTCATGAAAGTACAATAGTGCAAAAACAACTAAAGACATCGCCATGGTGGTACGGGGATAGGTCATCAAAAATGAAATGTTCTGAATAAATAATAAATCAATGAGGAAAAACAGAAGGTTCAGTACCGTGCCTGCCACAATAACCTTTCGTTTACCCGGGTGCCTGACCACACCGTAGAATAGTGCTCCGAAATACAAAATGTTTATCGGTAGTGCCCAATTAAAGATGAAATGGTTGGAAGCGTGTTTGGTAAACACAAAGGAATACAATGACGCGGTTAGTTGATAGAGAAACTGGAACAACAGGAAATACGGGAATAATTTCAGTACCGGCAGACGTAGGGTGTGCCGTCTGTAAAATCCAATTAGCGCGCCCAGTAAGACTAGACCTAATAAAACAATCGTAATGCTATTCATAGGTTGACGTTTTATCGGTATGGAAAACAATGGACCGCACCGTATTGGGCTACGGCGCGGTGAAGCATGATCTCTTACCGATTAAATTCCCTTGCTAGTCCGTTATATGGATCGGTTTTCATAGCAATTGCCCCCCTGGCGATGGCGGCGGACATAAATCCAATTCGTCTGCCGGCAACCCTGCTCGCGATGGAGCGATAGGAAGAAGCACCGGCCCGGTTTTTCCTTTGCTTACAGTTGTCGCCGTCTTGGGTATATTCAGGCAATCGACGCTATTCAGCATGGTGGGATTATCCGGATCGGCAGATTTTGTAGCAACCATTACGGCAGTATGTGCCTTTTTATGTTCGCGCTTTTTCAATTCAAAACCAGGATAATCATCCGCAATGGCATAGTAAAAACGGATTCCATCTGCTTTATTGATTTCCAGCAACTCGAGAAGTGCTTCTTTACTCACCCAAAAAGAGCGGGGTTCATCCATTTTTTTACCCAGCTCCTTACTTCGTTCCACCGCAGCCGGGCCGCGTCGTTGCTTGTCGTACGCATTGATCATCTGCTGGGCCAGTTCCACAGGGATAAGGTTTAATTTACTTTTCTTTTGAATGTTTTCGCGTTTGCCTTTCATAATTACGGTCTTTTAAAAAACGTTCTATTCGTATATGACAAACATCGTGAAAAACCTGGGTGCCGGCAATACACCAAATTAGGTATTTTGTCAGGCATCGCCCACTTCGAACACGCTATCAATTTTCCAGCTTGCTGTGTCTTGAGACGCTTGTACCGCAAGTCGGTCACATCGCTCGTTTTCGGAGTGGCCGGCGTGCCCTTTTACCCAGACGAACTTTACATTATGCAATTTGTAAACATTGAGAAAGCGAATCCAGAGGTCGCTATTCTTTTTTCCTGCAAACCCTTTCCGCACCCACCCATGCACCCAACCCTTTTCTACGGCGTCGACAACGTACTTCGAATCGGAATAAACAATCACTTGCTGGTTGATTTTCTTGAGTGCCTCAAGTCCCTTGATTACGGCCATCAGCTCCATGCGGTTATTCGTCGTTTTACGGAACCCTTCGGATAGCTCTTTATAATGAGGGCCCGAACGCAGAATCGTGCCGTATCCTCCGGGTCCCGGATTACCACTGGATGCCCCGTCTGTATATAGTTCGATCATCGGCCCAAAGGTAAACCATTCCTATCGGAATCGTCCTGTCGATTAGGTATAAATTGCTTGTTTTATATGTGCAGATGCAGACCTGGTTAATATTCGTGCCTTTTGTAGGCGGCAACGAAGCTTTTCCGCATCTCAGCGAAATTTTTAGAAACCGCTTCGGTAAACTCAGCATCGATTAGTTGAAATACATCGTCGACCCCATCAGTCATGTCGGCTTCCGCGATCTTATAAACCTGTTCGAGCGCTCCCTGTTCAAACTTTACGATAAACTTCTGATTCATTGAAAAAATGGTGATCTTGAAGTCGGGGTGGGGGAGTTCTGCTATGGTTCGCATACACCGGTCTTAAACATATCCTTGAGCCTTCATAGCCATCGCAACTTTTACGAACCCACCGATATTAGCCCCTTTCATGTAGTTAATCACACCATTTCTGTCTTTACCGTAATGTACGCATGTATCGTGTATTTCCTGCATGATTTTCTTGAGTTTGCCATCTACTTTGTCGGCATTCCACTGCTGGCCTATCCGATTTTGCGACATTTCTAGGCCTGAAACCGCCACACCGCCTGCATTCGCTGCTTTACCGGGTGCATAAAGTATTTTGGCCTTCATTATCGCCTTTACGGCAAGTTCTGTACAAGGCATATTGGCACCTTCTGCAATGCAGATACAGCCTCCTTTTAGCAGTTGTTTGACATCCTGCTCGTCTAGCTCATTCTGTGTAGCACAGGGGAGTGCGATATCGCAAACAAACTGCCACGGTTTTTTTCCTGAGTGGTATTCCGCCGGGAAGCGGTTTGTATATTCCTTGAGGTTACGCTTGAGTGTATTTACGTAATCCAGCTTTTCCTGAGAGAAACCCTGTTCGTCGTATATGGTTCCGTTGCTGTTGGATATGGTTATTACTTTCGCGCCCAAAGAGATAGCTTTAAGCGCAGCGTAATAAGCGACGTTGCCGGCACCGGATATCGCCACTTTTTTTCCCTTGAGCGTATCTTGCTTTTCATAAAGCATGCGCTCAACAAAGTAGAGCAGGCCAAAACCAGTAGCCTCCGGCCGGATGAAGCTGCCACCCCAAGCGGGCCCTTTGCCGGTTAAAACGCCCGTAAAACTATTCTGAATCCGTTTATATTGGCCAAATAGGTATCCAATTTCGCGTTCGCCAACACCAATATCTCCCGCGGGAACGTCCGTATCACCGCCGATATGACGATAAAGCTCGGTCATAAAGCTTTGACAGAAACGCATGATTTCATTGTCTGACTTATCTCTGGGATCGAAATCTGAGCCGCCTTTCCCCGCACCGAGCGGAAGCCCCGTAAGGCTATTTTTAAATGTTTGTTCAAAAGCAAGGAATTTCAATACACTTAGATTGACAGTAGGGGAGAATCGTAACCCACCCTTATAGGGGCCCAAAGCACTGTTCATTTGGACACGATAACCACGATTGATTTGCACATTATTTGAATCGTCTAACCAGACCACCCGAAAGGAAACGGTGCGCTCGGGCTCCGTGATGCGTTCGAAGAGCTTACAGGCAATTAAATCGCTCGCTTGGGTCTCGATATAGGGTATAACATCTTCGGCAACTTCTCTTACGGCTTGAAGATACTCTGGCTGGTTTGGGTTGCGCACTGAGACGTAGTCGACGAACGATTCGAAGTAATTTGACATATTAAACTGTGATATAATCTTATGAAGCAGGCAAATTTAACAAAAATTTAATCAAATAAGCCATTTTTTATGAATACTCAACGATTCATCCTGTTTTTATTAAAATTATGTCAAAGGTTTGGTACATCGAGATATGCTAATTATAGGAAATGAATTACCGGTTATATCAATAGTACAGAAGGGTGCTGAAATCTCTATTTAACATAACGGTAATTATGATCAATAGGCAATTCCAGACAACGGGCCATATACAGCAAAGGCGGTGGGCGTGTATTTAATGTATTCAAAAACACACGCCCAATCCAATCGTTCAATAATCAATAGGTCTGCTGATCATCAAAGCGGCTACAGTCAAGTTATTTCGTAAGTCGATAAGAATGGCTCCGCCATTTGCCGTGTTGGCTACATAGCTGTCAAATGCCACAGGCTCGGCACACTTAAACTGAACTTTGCCAATGTCGTTCAATCCGAAGGTATCGCTTGCTGATTTATCAAGGGTTTCAATATCAACTCGGTAAACGATATCCTGAACTTTCACTTTGGTCGTTTTCCCATGTTGCTGGAGCAAATAGGTTTGGTTAACATCCAACGGCCTTGTGTCCATCCAACATATATCAGACTCGAAATTTTGGGAAAGCACCGGCTGTTCACCGGCTTTAACGAGCATGTCTCCCCTGCTGACGTCGATATCATCTGCCAGATGAATGATTACCGATGCCCCGCTTTCGGCTGTGGTGAGATCTTCGGAGGCGAATTCGATACCCGTCACCGTGCTTGTAAACCCCGAAGGCAGGGCGATGACCTGATCACCTACAGCGAAAGAGCCACCAACTACACGACCAGCATATCCTCTGTAATCAGGCAGTTCGGCCGTCTGCGGTCTGATAACCCACTGAACGGGAAACCGAGCCTGTTGGGCTTGCGGTCGTTGATTTACCTCAACGGTTTCCAAGAAATCCAATAGTGGTTTCCCATCATACCAAGGTGTATTCGACGACCAACTGGCAATATTATCGCCTTTCAATGCGCTGACAGGAATATAATCTACCTGAGTGGTGTTCATGTTTTCGGTCAATCGCTCATAATCAGCTTTGATTTTGTCAAATACAGCTTTATCGTAATCGACCATATCCATCTTATTGATACATACCAAGATATTCGGAATAGCCAATAACGATACGAGGAACGAATGCCGTCTGGTCTGCTCCACCACGCCTTTGCGGGCATCGATTAAGATGATGGCAAGATCGGCATTGGAAGCACCTGTAACCATATTGCGGGTATACTGTATATGCCCCGGCGTATCAGCAATGATAAACTTGCGTTTATCCGTGTGGAAATATTTATAAGCTACGTCAATCGTTATACCCTGCTCGCGTTCAGCTTTCAACCCGTCGGTTAAGATAGCAAGATCCAGTGTGCCGTCGTCGTTTTTTCTATTGGCACGTTGGATCGCCTCCAGTTGATCATCTAATATCGAATCGGTATCGTACAACAGCCTGCCAATCAAGGTGCTTTTACCGTCATCTACACTGCCCGCTGTTATGAATTTCAATAGATCCATTGTTGGATTTTTCTTTTATTGTTACTTAAAATTTAAAATGCTGTTCTGGCGTTACGGATTAAAAATAGCCGCCCTTTTTACGGTCTTCCATAGCTGCTTCCGACACCCTATCATCCATCCTTGCCCCGCGTTCACTGATGTTCGACAATTGTATTTCTTCTATAATGTTATCGATATGGTATGCTTCAGATGGCACTGCAGCTGTACAGGTCATGTCGCCAACCGTCCTGAACCTCACTTTCCTGCGCTCCACAACGTCCTCATGGTCGATGCTAAGGAATTCCGTCGCCGCCATCAGTTGTCCATTACGAGTGATTACATCACGTTCGTGCGAAAAATAGATTGAAGGTAAGTCGATGTTCTCCCTGCGGATATAATTCCATACGTCCAGCTCGGTCCAGTTGCTGATGGGGAATATGCGTACATTTTCTCCTTTATGAATGCGTCCGTTATAAATGTTCCACAATTCTGGACGCTGCCGTTTAGGGTCCCATTGGCCAAACTCGTCCCGCACGGAGAAAATCCGCTCCTTTGCTCTCGCCTTCTCTTCATCGCGACGCGCCCCACCAATACATGCATCAAACCCGTATGCCGAAATAGTATCTAGCAGCGTGGTGGTTTGCAGCTGGTTACGACTAGCGTTCTTTCCTTTCTGTTCAACTACTTTTCCCGCGTCGATGCTTTCCTGCACATAGCCAACGATCAGCTCTTCCTGTAGTTCGGCAATCAATGTATCGCGGAAAGCGATTGTTTCTGGAAAGTTATGGCCGGTATCGATATGAACCAGTGGAAAAGGGAATTTCCCAGGCCGGAAAGCTTTTTTTGCCAAGTGCACCAAGGTAATCGAATCCTTCCCGCCCGAAAACAACAGTGCCGGTTTCTCAAACTGCCCCGCGACTTCCCGTAAAATGTATATGGCTTCTGCCTCCAAATGGTCTAAATAATCCATGTTCGTTGTTTTCCTTATTTTCTTTTCGTTATTCGTTCAATCATCAATCAAATCAAAGAATTATCAAATCTTCAGATCGATTACGTAGCATGCAAGCCACATTCTTTTTTACTTTGGTCTTCCCACCACCAACGGCCTGCGCGAAAGTCCTCCCCCTCTCCCACTGCCCGTGTACAGGGAGCGCAACCGATACTGGGGAATCCTTTATCATGCAGAGGGTTGTAGGGTATTTGGTGTTTTTTGACGTAGTCCCAGACATCATCTTTCGACCATTGGAAGATGGGATGGAACTTGATAAGGCCGTGGCCCGCATCCCATTCGACCTGCGCCATGTCTTGCCGGTTATCCGACTGGGAAGCCCGGATGCCTGTTACCCAACAGGACGCTCCATTCAAAGCCCGTTGAAGGGGTTCTATTTTGCGAATGCGGCAGCACTCCTTCCTGTTTTCTACCGACTCATAAAAACTGGCGGGGCCCTTATCACTGATTAATTGCTCCACCGCGTGTGTATCTGGAAAATAAGCCTCGATCTTTTTCTTATAGACCTCTACGGTGCGATTCCACACGTAATATGTTTCGCGGAACAGCCGCCCTGTTTCAAGCGTGAAAACGCGTATAGGCAAATTATTGCTAAAGATCATATGCGTGATGACTTGATCTTCTATTCCAAAACTTGTGGAAAAAACCACTCGTTCTGGAAAACGCTCGGCAAGCGAGGCCAACGCGTCCGATATGGCCTTTCCATCCACAAGGTTATCGATTTCTGTTGTCAGTGCATTCATTTCTTCTCTTTTGACGCGAGCAAAGATACCGTATGCGCATTCAATGCTCTTACCTTATCGGTAAAATCACCTTTTAACAGATTTCGAAGCTGGCTCATATAAATCAGCGTCTCGTCGATTTCTTCGGGTAACGCTTCATTTAACAGCTCTTTGATCCGCTTTGCAATGGTGGGTGATTTTCCGTTTGTAGATATACCAAGTTTTAAATTTCCCTTTTTTACGACAGAGCCGAGATAAAAATCACACAAATCCGGTTTGTCTGCAATGTTAATCAACAGATGCCGCTTGCGGCTTTCTTGGCGGATGTGTGCGTTTAATTCGGCACTATCGGCCGCTACCACGACCACATCGACTCCATCCAAATCGACATCTTCGAAAACCCGCTCGTGCAAGGCGACTGACGGATAGTTGTTGGCAAAAACGCGTACGTCCGGACTGATTTCTTTGGCGACAACCTTAACCGCTGCCGTGGGGCTATTACCAAGTAGTGCAGTAAGTTTCTCCAACGCCACATTCCCACCACCTACAAGAAGGGTATGCAGTTGATTCAACTGTAAAAAAATGGGGAACAGCTGGTTGCCTACTTGTTCGCTCATACGGCTATTGCATCTCGCTGGTCCCGTTTTAACCTAAAATGCACGTGCTTGGCCACCACTTCGCCGATGATGATTACCGCCGGCGCCCCAATTTGCTGGGCTTCGGCTTCATCGACAATGTTATCCATGGTAGCTAATGCGGTTTTCTCCTCGGGTAGCGACCCATTCTGTATAACCGCTATCGGCAATCCTCCACGTCCGGCTTCCTGATAAATACGAGCAATTTCTGGTAGCTTATTTAATCCCATGAGTACCACTACCGTGGCATCTGTGCGGGCAGCTACATGGATGTCCTTTGAAACGAGACCTGCCGTGGTGGCACCGGTAATCACCCAAAAACTTTCGCTTATGCCACGATAGGTCAATGGAACCCCTTGTAGCCCGGCTAGCGCAACGGCACTGGAGATACCGGGCACCACCGCAGTAGGGATATTGTATTGGGCGGCATAGTCCAATTCTTCCCCACCTCGTCCAAACACAAATGGGTCACCCCCTTTCAAGCGAACCACATGACCGTTCGTTTGCGCAAGTTCAACCATCATCTGGTTGATTTCCAGTTGGCTGAATGTGTGGTGGCGTGCTCGTTTTCCAACAAAGATGCGAAGCGCATGCTCAGGAGCGTAATCGAGCAACTCCTCATTTACCAAGGCGTCATATAATACCACGTCTGCTGTCGCCAACGCTTTCAAACCTTTCAAGCTGATCAGGTCGGTATCGCCAGGCCCCGCCCCCACCAACGTTATTTTTGAATGTCCGTTCATTTTGTCGTTTAATTATTTTTGTCCACGTCGGAAAAGGCTTCGCTAACCGTTTGCTGTCTCGGCCATCACCGATCGTTTAGCGACGTTTGCCTCGTGGAAATCGATTGCTTTCGCCAGATACTGCCGTGCGAATGCTTCGGAAGGCTCTTGTTTGTTGATTTCAAGTACCTGATTGGCAAACCCTCCAGGGAGAGTAAACTCGCCAGTTTCCACGAAATTTTTCTCAAACTCGTTAATGACTGCAATTTGGGTGCTGCTATGGATGCCTTTCTCAAGGAGCAATGCTTTAGCTGCGCTGATGTACATGCTATAGCTGTGATAAATGGCATCAGCAAACCCACCTGTACGGTAACTTTCGTTTGCCCAATCCAGCTTTTCTTCGGCTTCAAAGAGCAGAACAGAAACCAAGTCAATGACCACGCCGGCACACTCGCCCACCCCGATTGCCTGCTGATAGGTTTCTTGGTGGCCCCAATCAACAAATTCATCTGCCACCAACGTGGTGAGGTCCGCCAGCGGTTTCAACATCCGGTAAAAATAATCCTTGGTTTGCCGGTCGAAATAATCATGAAAATATTCCGAAGGAAGCGCGTTGGCGGAAAAATCGTCAAGCAGCAACCTTACAGCTTGATCTACCCGCTTCGATGGCACTTTGATAACCCGTTCGGCCACTCGGCCGATCCCGTCGCCCAAAACACCGCCGCCAAGCATAATCTGCGCCGCAGGAACCACTTTCCCGTTGGCTTTCAACGAACTTCCGTGCAACCCAATATGGGCGATTCCGTGCTGTCCACATGAATTCATGCAGCCACTTATCTTGATTTTAAGGTCACGGTCATAAACCAAATCTTCGTATTCTTCATATATCAGTGACTCCAAGACCCGAGCCATTTCCGTACTATTCGAAATACCGAGGTTACAGGTATCTGTACCGGGACAGGTAGTCACGTCCGCCACACTATCGAACCCCGGTTTCGCAAAGCCGATTTTAAGTAGTGTATTGTAGATATGGGGGAGCGACTCTTCGCGTGCGAACTTCAGCAACAGCCCTTGGTTTTGCGTTACCCGCAACTCATCAGCCACATGGCCATGGATACCCGCCAACAATACCCTTGCTTTCTCGGTAGGCATGTCGCCGGTCGGGACCTTAATATTTATCGCATAGAACCCTGCTTGCTTTTGTTCCCAAACGTTGGTTTTCCGCCAGATTTCGTAAGCAACGCTATCAACCACCGGTGTTACCTCAGTAGGAACGTGAGTTGGGGGGGCGGGTTGGGATACCGCGCCACGGTCAATTGCAAATGTTTTTACTTTGCTTGCCGTCTGCTCCTCCTCAATTAGCCGTTTTACTTCTTCAAACCCTAGTTTTTGAATCAGGTATTTAAACCTTGCCTTGTTTCGGTTATTCCGTTCACCGTACCGATCAAATGTCCGGAGTACAGCTTCAGAATAGGGAATTAAGCGGTCCTCTGGCAGGAATTCATGCACAACCTGCCCGGCCATGGGTTGAGCGCCTAGGCCTCCCCCCAGTGTCACTCGGAATCCCCGTTCCTCCCGATTGTTCACTGTTCGAATTCTTGGGATAAATCCAAGGTCTTGCCCGAAAGCAAAAGCAGTGTCGCGGGAGCTGGATGAAAAGCCGAACTTAAACTTCCGGCCAAGCTCTTGGCAAATTGGATTCCTTAGGAAATAAGAGAATGTGGCATGGGCATAGGGCGACACATCGAAAGGCTCGTTGGGATCGATGCCCGCCTCGGGCGATGCCGTTACATTGCGCACGGTATTGCCGCAGGCTTCACGTATCGTTATGTCGTCTGCAGCCAACTTTGCCCACAACTCCGGGGTACGATCTAGGCTAACAAAGTGGATTTGGATATCCTGACGCGTGGTGAAGTGCAGATTACGGATGGCGTACTCATCGGAAATATCCGATATACGCAACAACTGTTTGAATGTGACTTTGCCGAAGGGCAATTTGATCCGCACCATTTGTACACCGGGCTGCCGCTGTCCATAGATGCCACGGGCTAGCCGTAAGCTTTTGAATTTTTGTTCTGGTAATGACCCGTCCTGAAACGCCCTTATTTTGCGTTCAAGTTCAATAATCTCCTTTTCTACGACCGGGTTTTCCAGTTCGGTCCTGAAACTCTGCATGAGTGTTGTTTAGCTAATTAAAATGGAATATATCCACCTATCTACCTTTATCCTATGTTCTTATGAAGGGCTGGCATTTAATGAGCCGCTCCCATATGGGTACAAATATACCTAATGTATATAGAAATAGTAGTATTAAAATGAAAAATAGATGATTAATTTGATTAACCAACTAAAATACAGTGTGTTGAATTAATTGCCCAATTCCGACATGAATTTGATCCGCATCAACTGGATTTCTTCGTAAGTGTAGTCGTCGGAGCCTAAATCGCTTAGCGCTTGATCGACAGAATCAATTTCGGCACCTCGAAAATAATCGAAAACTTCGTCTTGCCTATCCTCGTCGATAATCTCGTCTACAAAGTATCCTAAATTCAACTTCGTGCCGGAGTTGACGATCGATTCAACCTCCTTCAATAAGTCCTCGTAAGTAATCCCTTTCGCATGCGCAATATCTTCAAGTCCGATTTTACGGTCGATGTTTTGGATAATGGAAACTTTGAGTGCAGATTTATTCGCCGTGCCTTTAATTACTAGGTCTTGTGGTCGGTCAATTTCGTTCTCTTCAACGTACTGCTTAATGAGTTCGATAAATTTACCACCAAATTTGAGCGCTTTTCCTGCACCTACGCCATGAATTTGTTTGAGTTCATCGATAGAAACAGGATAGTGGGTACACATTTCATCGAGAGAGGGATCTTGGAAAATAACAAACGGCGGCAATCCTTTTTGCTTGGCGATTTTTTTTCGTAATTCCTTAAGCATTGTAAGCAGTTGCGTATCCACTGCCCCACCGCTTTGGTGCGCGGGTTCGTCGCCGCTATCGTCGCCAGCCAATTCCATGGGTTTATTTAGGATAAACTTTAAGCCATACGGATTGTCGATATATCGTTTTCCGGCATCGGTAAGCATGAGCAGCCCATAGTTATCGATGTCTTTGGCTAAGAAGTTATTCAGTACCGCTTGCCGGATAAGCGATTTCCAGTAGAGGACACCCTGTTCCTTTCCGCTTCCAAAAAGCGGATGTATATCATGTTTGTAGGATGACACTGGCTGGTTATTCTGCCCGATAAAAACATTGATAATGTGGTGGTCATCAAATTTCTCCCCTTGTTGTTGGATAAATTTCAATACATTCAGCAGTGATTCTTCAGCCTCAAAAGTTGTCTGCTGCGCACTGCAATTATCGCACATACTGTTGCAACCCGTTTCATCAAAGTTCTCGCCAAAATAATGAAGGATCTGCTTCCGCCTACACACCGAAGACTCGGAATAATCGATCACCTCTTTAAGTATCTGCGTGCCGATTTCCCGTTCAGATACCGGTTTATCCTTCATGAATTTAGTTAACTTCTCGATATCCTTTTCAGAATAAAAGGCTAAACAAAGCCCCTCGCCCCCGTCCCGGCCGGCTCGCCCGGTTTCTTGGTAGTAGCCCTCCATGCTTTTGGGGATGTCGTGATGGATAACGTACCGCACATCTGGCTTGTCTATACCCATGCCGAAGGCGATCGTGGCAACAATAACCTCGACATCTTCCATTAGGAATTTGTCTTGCGTATCCGCGCGGGTCTTGGCGTCCAGACCAGCATGATATGGCAATGCCCTTATACCATTTATATTCAGCACCTCTGCTATCTCCTCCACTTTCTTACGGCTTAGGCAGTAGATAATACCCGATTTTCCGGCGTTATTTTTGATAAACCGCACGATTTCCTTAACGACATTCCGTTTGGGTCGCACTTCGTAGAAAAGATTCGCCCGGTTGAACGACGACTTGAACAACGTCGCATCATTCATCTGCAGGTTCTTACGGATATCCGACTGCACCTTGGGTGTGGCTGTGGCCGTCAACGCAATTACTGCGATGCCCTCGCCTATGGAATTGATGACCGAGCGGATTTTACGATATTCAGGCCGGAAGTCGTGGCCCCATTCTGAAATACAATGCGCTTCATCCACGGCAACGAACGAGACCGTAATCAGTTTAAGGAACTCCACATTCTCACTCTTCGCTAGCGATTCGGGCGCTACATAAAGTAACTTCGTTTTGCCCGCTACCACATCTTGGCGAACACGAGCAATCTCGCTTTTATTTAATGAGGAATTTAAGAAATGGGCAATACTGTCGTCTCCACCAAATGAACGCAACTGGTCCACTTGGTTCTTCATCAGCGCAATCAGGGGCGATATAACAATAGCTGTCCCCTCACTCATCAATGCGGGCAATTGGTAGCATATCGACTTACCGCCGCCGGTTGGCATAATTACAAACGTGTCTTGTTTCTGTAGGATGTTGGTGATTATCGCTTCTTGGTCGCCCTTGAATGTATCAAACCCAAAAAAATCCTGTAGATTGTCAAATAATCTTTTCTCTATTTCCATTGCGCCTTTCGCAAAAATTCAGATAGACTGATAACCAAAGAATGCCCAAAATAACATATTTTTGCGCATATCAGTATCTAAAATTAGAAAATATATTTGTGATTAGCAATCCAAAATTAAAAAAACTGACTTTATGCATTTCTCTAATGTGATGGGCCGTAGCGCCGTAACGAACCGGCAGGCGAAACATCCAATGAAGAGAAAAGGACACCGCCTACCGGCGCTCCGATAAAATGTTTATATTATGCACGAAAACAACATATAATTTAATGATTGAGCGCCAACGGCATACTTACAAAATAACGAGGAACAAAAGCACATGAAGAATTATTACGCCGTCATTATGGCGGGTGGCATCGGTAGCCGGTTTTGGCCTGTGAGCCGAACAAAATTACCCAAGCAATTCATTGATATGCTGGGTACGGGAAAAACACTTATTCAGACTACGTACGACCGCTTTCGAAAGATCATTCCGCAAGAAAATATTTTTGTAGCTACAAACGAGTCGTATGCTCAGCTGGTCCGCGAACAATTGCCCGACCTGTCATCCCGACAACTCATACTGGAACCCATTATGCGCAATACCGCGCCATGCATCGCTTATGCCAGTCATAAGATACAGCAGTTGAATCCCGATGCCGTTATGGTTATTGCGCCGGCCGACCATCTAATTTTGGAGCCCGACGTTTTCCTGGCCGATGTAACGAAAGGACTCATGTGTGCCGAAAGCAACGACTGGCTCATCACCTTGGGCATAAAGCCCGCCCGCCCGGACACCGGCTATGGCTATATCCAATACGGTAAAAGTGCGGCCGTTCAAGGTTTCAGAAAGGTGAAAACGTTTACCGAAAAACCTAATTTGGAACTCGCTTCAACATTTTTGCAGAGTGGGGATTTTCTCTGGAACGCAGGGATTTTTATCTGGTCAGCTAAAGCGATTATCAAAGCGTTCCAGAAGTACCAGACAGAGATGAACGAGGTATTCAAGGAGGGATTGGAAGTGTACAACTCCAGCCGGGAGGTTAAATTCATTTCGGGCGCATTTGTACGCTGCGTCAATATTTCGATCGACTTTGCCATTATGGAAAAAGCCGACAATGTATTTGTACTGCCCGCCGATTTCGGATGGTCCGACTTAGGTACCTGGAGCTCTGTTTACGAATTGTCCGAAAAGGACTACCTCGGGAATGTATCTTCTTCCTCCGAAAACGTGATCGCATACGATTCATCGAATTGCATGATCCATGTGCCGAAAGAAAAACTTGTCATTCTGAAAGGACTTCACAACTTCATCGTGGTCCAATCCGAAGACACATTGATGATTTGCCCCAAAGACGAGGAACAGGACGTCAAGGAAATTGTAGCGGATGTGAAAGGGAAATTTGGAAATAAATATATTTGATAATGGAACCCAGGTTAATATGGATTCAGGCTTCGTAACAACAGAAATTGACCCCGATGGGCTAGCCGTGATCACATTCGGGCATCCCGCACATAACGCGATGCCTTCTTCGTTGCTCGATCAACTCAGTGACCATATCCAATCGGCCGGAGCCGCGGCTTCCACCAAACTTATCCTGCTTAAAAGTGCGGGAGATCGTACCTTTTGTGCGGGAGCAAGTTTTGATGAATTACTTTCACTAACCAATGAAGCGGCTGGCAAAGCGTTTTTCTCCGGATTTGCACATGTCATCAACGCCATCCGCCGGTCGCCAAAAATCATTGTTTGTAGGGTCCAAGGTAAGGCGGTAGGCGGAGGTGTAGGGCTTATGGCCGCGTGCGATTACTGTTTCGCCTCCGAAAGCACGGCCGTGAAACTCAGTGAAATCAGCATCAATATCGGCCCATTCGTTATCGCTCCGCCCTTGGAACGGAAAATCGGCCTCTCCGCATTCACGATGCTTTCGTTAAATCCAACCGTGTTTTTCGATGCCCACTGGGCGCAGCTGCATGGCTTAATCCATGCCCTAGAACCAACCGTTAACGAAATGGATCTGGCTATCGGGCAATTCTGCCGTCCGTTGCTTAGTAAAAGCCAGGAAGCGCTCACCTCGCTAAAACGGGTGTTATGGCAGAACACCGACCATTGGGAGGTCTTGCTGTATGATCTCGCAGCGGTGAGCGGCCGTCTCGCGCTAAGTGAAGAATCGAAACGTTCGCTCCGCGAATTCAAACAACGGTAGGCAAAACAAAAAAGGTCTGCATTATGCAAGCAGCCAATGCTATATATATACTGATTCTACTCGCTGTGTTATACGCGTTGCCTGTCGCGGCACAGCGGGGCTCCAATGATAGGCGCGCACAGCGGGCGTTCGATAAAGCGGGATCGCAACTTAAGAACCAAAAATATGGACTTGCCGTCGCGTCGCTGGAAGAGGCCATTTCATTGGATCCCGAATTTGCCGCTGCCTATCAACAACTGGGCGACATCTACCGCAAGCAACGCGACTACGAGATAGCTGTTGATCGCTATAGGAAGGTCATCCGGCTGGATTCTACGCTGACGCCACTCACTTGGTTTGGTCTCGGCGAAAGCTTGCTCCACACCGGTAATTACACCGATGCGCTGGCTGCCCTGAATCGGTATCGGGATACGCCGGGCTTGGCAGCGGAAGGCAAACGGCTTACCGATAAATATATTGCGGATTGTGAGTTTGGCGTATCAGCAGTGCGCAACCCAGTTCCGTTTTCCCCACAAAATGCCGGCCCTGCGATTAATAGTCGGTACGATGAGTATTTTCCGCGGCTTACCGCTGATCAACATACCATTATTTTCACCCGCAAGAAGGATGACCGCGAGAATTTCTTCGAAAGCAGTCGCGATAGTAGCGGCGCATGGACAGCAGCATCATTTTTAACAGGACAGATCAATTCAGACCTATACAACGAAGGCGCCCATTGCATCTCGCCGGATGGTAAGTATCTGTTCTTCACGGGATGCAATCGGCCAGACGGTCTCGGCAGTTGCGATATCTATGTATCCAGACGCGAGGGCACCCAGTGGGGCACCCCTCACAACTTAGGAACACCCGTTAATACCCCTGGTTGGGAAGCGCAGCCCGCTTTGGCAGCCGATGGGCGAACGCTTTACTTCGTCAGTAACCGCCGCGGTGGACAGGGCGGCTACGATATTTGGAAAACCTCCTTGAAAAGCGATGGACAATGGGAAGCGCCGCAGAACCTCGGACCGACCATTAACACACCGTTCGATGAAAGTTCACCTTACATCCACGCCGACAATCGAACCTTGTATTTCGCTTCCAACGGGTGGCCGGGCCTTGGTAACAAAGACATCTTCAAAAGTGGGAAAGATGGCGGCGGGCAATGGGGAAAACCCGTCAATCTCGGCTATCCGATTAACGACCACCACGAGCAAAGTGCATTGACGGTAAGCATGAATGGTGCTCAAGCGTTCTTTTCTACCCGGCGTACCGACGCCATCGGTGGATTGGATATATATACTTTTGAGCTTCCCGAAGCATCACGGCCCGACCCGGTGGCCTATCTTAAAGGTATTATCGTCGACGCTGAAAGCAACACGCCGCTCCAAGCGGGGGTCACGGTGACCGATATCGCGTCCAATCGCGTTCTATATGACGAACAAGCAGATTATGAAGACGGGACATTTCTCGCTCCATTGCCGTTTGGCAAGACCTATGCACTTCACGTTAACCAGCCAGGTTACCTTTTCTTCTCGGAAAGCTATCCTCTTGCCGACAGTACAAAAATCAATGATGCTTACGAAATACGTATCCCTCTGTCCCGAATAAAGGTTGGTAAATCCACAACGCTCAGCAACATTTTCTTTGAGACTGATCGATATACCTTACTCCCCCAGTCCAAAAGTGATCTCGAACAACTGATCAAGTTCCTAAGCCTGAACAGCAACGTCCGGATAGAAATCGTAGGGCATACCGATAATACGGGTAACGACGCTTATAACCAACAGTTGTCGGAAAACCGCGCTAAAGCCGTATATGACTATTTACTCAACGCTGGCATCTCTGCATCCCGGCTATCGTTTAAAGGATATGGCCCTTTCCAGCCCGTAGCTAGCAACGACACGCCGGAAGGCCGGCAGCTCAATCGACGCACCGACTTCACCATCATTGAATGAGTACGAACGAATAAACGATAAACAGAATATGAAACGAACGATCTATCTCACCGCGCTGTTATCTGTGATAGTAGGACACCATAGCGTCGCGCAAGTCGTTAGCTCCGAGGCATCATTGGAACTTGTTGCCGATGGCTTCCGCTTTACGGAAGGCCCGGCTGCCGATCCGTACGGGAATGTGTTTTTTACCGACCAGCCCAATAACAGGATATGGCGATATGGCACCAACGGGAACCTCGCCATTTTTATGGAGCCGGCGGGTCGGGCTAATGGTCTTTATCTCGATAAACAAGGACGACTGCTAGCTTGCGCCGATGAACATAATCAGCTTTGGCGTATAGGGATGAATCGGCATGTCGAAAAACTTGTCGTAAGTTACCGTGACTCCCTTTTCAACGGGCCTAACGATGTGTGGGCTTCCCCATCAGGGGTAATCTACTTCACGGACCCCTATTACCAGCGCGATTACTGGGAGCGCACCATGCCCGATCTTGCCGCTGAAGCACTCTATATGTACAAAAATGGACAGGTAACGCGCTTAGACGGTCGATTTGACCGGCCGAACGGAATTATCGGCACGCCGGATGGCAAATTTTTATATGTCGCAGATATCGGGGCAAGTAAAATATACCGCTATACGCTCCGTAAGGATGGCATCGTTGGCAACAGGCAGCTCTTTGCAAACCAAGGATCTGATGGGATGACCATTGACGAAAGAGGCAATATCTACCTTACAGGAAAGGGCATCGACGTATATGACCCTGATGGAAACAAAATCCAACACATCGATATACCCACAAACTGGACAGCTAACGTATGCTTCAGTGGGCCCAATTACGATGTCTTATTCATCACCGCGAGCGATAAGGTATTCACGCTTCAAATGGCAGTGAAAGGCGCGCGTTAGCATTACGCATGCTGGCCTGCATGTTTTCCTTCGGCGAATTCCTCGATGACCTTTCCGTTGAAATCGGGAAGGTCGTGGGGTGTCCGGCTGGTGACTAGCCCCTGGTCTACCACTACGGCGCGGTCTTCCCAACGGGCGCCCGCATTCATCAGGTCCCTGCGAATGTTATTTACCGAGGTCATCTTTCTACCCGCCACCACGTCAGCATCGATGAGCACCTGCGGTCCGTGGCAAATCGCTGCCACCGGCTTGCCAGCATCAAAGAAAGACCTCACAAAATCCAACGCTTTGTCGATCACGCGCAACTTGTCCGGATTGATCACGCCGCCGGGAACGAGCAACGCATCATAATCATCAGGCATCGCCTGCTCCAACGGGACATCAACATCGAAATCCAAACTCCATTCTTTTCCTTTCATTGCGCGCACCACGTCATTGTTGGGTGATACAATATACGTCTTGCCGCCGGCCATCTGGATGGCATCACGCGGACTTGTCAGCTCGACTTCTTCAAATCCATCCGCTGTCAAAATAGCTACCTTCCGGTCTTTCAATTCATCAGCCATAAAACATTCTCCTTTTCTTATAAGGATTTACACAAAGACCGAAAGATTGTTTTATCCTTTTTTCAATTCCCCTACCCTGTCGCCAACGACAGGAAAAATACGAGCGGCAGACCGGTGTGGCATCAAATGGAGACCGGTTAATGTGCCGAAAGCGGGCAGCAATAAGGTCTGCCCGTGATGGTAAAAGCACGGCAGCCGATACCTTTGTCTCCCGGCATTCGTAACAAGGCAGCCCGGATGCACGTGACCCGCAATATTAAGCCATCCGATCGGGCTATTGCTTTGGGGGTGATGCGTGCAATAAATGCGCGGCGCGGCGGTGTAATGATCTACCACTTCAACAGTCGCCGTACGCATCAGTTCATCCGGTAGGATGTCGTGATTGCCTCGCGTAAGGACAAGGCGGATGGAACGATTGGCTGCGCGGAATCGTTCAAATGCCAGCCATTCGCTGTTCAAATCACTATGAAAGAGATCGCCCAAAAAGACCGCAGTGTGTATGGCGAACCGATCCAAAACCGACTGAAGGCGCAGCACGTCCTTATCAACAGACGCGGGCGGTATGAAAATGCCCGCTTTGCGGAAATGGGTGCCCTTCCCTAAGTGCCAGTCGGCCACTACCAACGTATTGTAATCCGGGAGCAGCAGCGCCCTTTCAGGCAATAGCGTAAGCTTTGTATCCATCAAACGGATTGTTTTTCCCATATCGTTAAGCCTCCAATTGGGTTCTTAGTTTCTCCAACCTCGATTGCCAGTCTTCGTTGCTATACCGCTCGCGGAAAGACTCCGCGAATACGGGGAAGGCAAACGGTGTGAGCTGACGGGGGTGTTGTACGACGATCCGGTGCGCCTCAATCCGCATGAATGCTTTACGCATACGCGTAGCCTCCAGCTGAAAATCATATACTTCATCATAGGCCTGCCTAAGCAGTAGGTTGCCGTCATCATATTCTTCAAAAACAGAAAAAAATAACCCCGAATTGGCTTGGAGATGCTTCGTTTTCATGGGCTTGCCTGGATAGCCCTGGAACACCAAACCGGCAATACCCGCGATGTCCCGGAACTTGCGCCTCGCCATCTCCCGGATGTTGATGCCATCACGGATATCATCGAACAGGCCGTCAGTGGCAAACAAGCCATTTTGCAGGGCCTCATCCAAGGGGATAGCGGCATCGCAAAGCAGCTCAAATCCGTACTCATTGCTTGCGATGCTGAATGTCGCCTTTTGGATACGGCTTAGTCGGTAGGCCACCACGGCGGCCATCCCTTCGTGTACCAGCTTTCCTTCAAACGGATAGACAAATAGGTGGTGGCCATATCGCGTATGGATGTATTCCACCAAGAGTTCGTCTTCACCCGGCAGCGCCGAAACACGACGCTGCTCGGCAAACAGCGGTTGCAGAAACCGTAATTCCAAGGGGTGTCCCCTGCCCTTCCGTTGGATTTGCGCAAACGTGTGTCGCAGCGCAGACCCGAAGTTATCCGACATCGGGAATCGTCCGCCCATCCACGACGGAACAACACCCTTTTTGCCTTTTGCTGGACGTACAATGGCTTGGATATCCTTTACCTGCACCAACTCCAGCAGCCTCCCCGAAAACCAGAAGGCATCGCCGGGCTGGAGCCGTGAAATAAACCATTCCTCAATGGTGCCCAAGTATTTGCCGCTCAAGAATTTTACGCGCATCATCGTGTCTGAAACGATGGCACCGATACTCAGGCGATGGCGCATGGCCACCCATTTGCTGGTGACGCGATATACGCCGTTTTCCACCACGACCTTGTGGAATTCCTCATAGGTATCTAGTGTTCGACCGCCCTGCGTAACCATCAATAGGCATTCGTCGAATTCCTCACGGTTGATGGATTCGAAACAATGCGTCCGTTTGATTTCGCCATATAACTCATCCGCGAGGAAACCATTGGACACGGCCAACGTAACCATGTATTGGAGTAACACATCGAACGACCGGACATACGGCAGTCGTTGCTCCAGCAGACCATTGGCCACGGCATATCGTATGGCAGCCCCTTCCATGATTTCCAGTGAATGGGTAGGCAGGAAATATATCTTACTCGTTTCACCCGGCCGGTGGCCACTCCTACCTGCACGCTGCACGAATCGGGCCACGCCCTTCGGCGACCCGATCTGCACCACGCAATCCACCGGGCGGAAGTCGACCCCCAGGTCGAGACTGCTTGTACAAACCACGGCCTTAAGTGTCCCTCGGTGCAGCGCGTCTTCCACCCATACGCGCAGTTCTTCGCTCAACGAACCGTGATGGATAGCTAATGCACCGGATAGTTGTGGTGCGGCATCGAGCAACCGATGATACCAGATTTCCGCCTGTGACCTTGTGTTGGTAAATAACAATGTCGATTTGTGCGATTCAATAATAGGTATGACCTTGTCGATCATGGAAGTACCGATGTGGCCTGCCCAAGGAAAGCGCTCCAACACATCGGGCAGCAGCGTTTCCATGTGGATGTCCTTTTTCAAGTCAGCCCGCACAAGTTTACCGCTATGGCCATTGCCCAACAGGATATCCATCGCTTCGTTGATATTCCCTATAGTTGCTGAAATCCCCCATACCTGGAGCTTTGGGCAAATCGTGCGTAGACGGCTGAGGGCCAGCTGTACCAACACCCCTCGCTTGCTTCCCACCAGTTCATGCCATTCGTCTACAACGACGAACTCCAGGTCACCGAAAAAGTCGGTATAACCCTTTGATGCCAATAGCAGATGAACGCTCTCGGGTGTCGTGATCAACGCTTCGGGTGGACTGGTCCGCTGCCGTTGCCGCTCGGAGGTGCCGGTATCGCCCGTCCGCAGTCCGATACGATAGTCGAGCTCCAGGTCATTGCTCACCGTTTGGGTGGCTTGCAAAATTTCAGCGGAAAGCGCACGCAATGGTGTAATCCATAATACATGAAGTCCTTTCCTACGTTTCTTCTTCCAGTAATACCGCTGGAGGATACCAAACCATACGGCGAAAGTTTTGCCGTATCCTGTAGGTGCATTCAGCAATCCCGATTTACCGGCAGCGATAGCAGCCCACGTTTCCTGCTGGAAACGGTGGGGTTGCCATCCTTTATTGAAAAACCATGTGTCTGCAAATACGTTCAATGAAAATACCCCTTTAACAAAGATAACCTTTTACTTCAGTGCTTCGATCAACTGCAACAAGTCAGCTTTGGTATTGGCATCCTTGGGCAACTTGTCCCGTCGCCATCGCAGCATGCGCGGAAAACGTAGCGCCACACCGGATTTATGCCTGCTGCTTTCCCCGATGCCCTCGAAAGCGATTTCAAAGACATGGTGCGGTGAGACGCTCCGTACCGGACCGAAACGTTCCAGCGTATTGCGTTTGATCCAGTTGTCTAGCTCGATAATTTCTTTGTCGGTAAGGCCTGAATAGGCTTTGGCGAATGGCACCAATGCGCCGTCTTCGTCCCACACACCAAAGGTATAATCGGTATATAAATTCGCACGCCGCCCATGGCCACTTTGGGCATAAATCAGCACCCCATCGGCAGTGAGTGGGTCCGTTTTCCATTTCCACCAGTCCCCGCGCCGCCTACCGCTGCCATAAGGGCTTTCCTTACGTTTGAGCATCACGCCCTCGCAATGGAATTCACGCGCCCGTTGGCGGAACTCCGCTACTTCGCGCCAACCATCGGAAGTCATCGTTTCCGACAGCAGCAGCGCCGGATAGGACTTGGGAGAAGACAACAGGCGCTGTAGCAGGTGGCGGCGCTCGCGCATCGGCTTGCCCCGGATATCTTCGCCGTTCCATTCGAGCAAGTCATAACATACCATCACCAGCGGCGCATCGCGAAGTGATTTAGACGAAAGCTTCTTGCGTCCGATACGTGTTTGCATCACCTGGAACGGCAACGGTTGCCCATCCTTCCACGGAATGATTTCGCCGTCGATAACGGTGCCATTGGGCAGCATATCTGCCAGCGGCCCGAACTCGGGAAATTTATCGGTGAGCAAATCCTCACCCCGGCTCCACACGAACAGCCTCCCGTTCCGCACGATCAATTGGCCCCGGATACCGTCGAGCTTCTTTTCAATGTACCAGTCGGTGACTTCGCCCAGTGACTCCGGCGATGCATCCAATTGATAAGCCAGGTAAAAGGGATAAGGTTGGAAATCACGGTCGCCCAAAGTCGCTTTCGAAAACAGCGAATCCATGGTTTCGTCTGCGGGCAGCCACTTGCCCATAAGGCGATGTGCTACAGAAGCTTCATCCATACCGAGGTGGATTCCTAGTGCTTTGATGACCAATTGACGGGATACGCCCATCCGGAAATTCCCGGTAATCAATTTGGTGAAAACAAACCGCTCATCTTTGCTCAGGCGTTGCCAATAACCGGTTATGGTTTTCTTTTTTTCCGCTTCGGTCTGCTCCGAAAGTTTGGCCAATTCGTCGACGATGCTGGGCAATGTGAATGCATTTCCCGAGGCCATGGGAGGCGGGAGCACAAGGGCAATGGCCTCAGCCAAATCCCCCACAATGTGGTATGATGCTTCAAAAAGCCAATCGGGTATACCGGCTGCCGCCGCAGCCCAACCTTTCAGGTCGGCCGTTTTTACAGGACGCCGGGGCCGGTTGCCAATGAGTAATGCAATGGTGTGCAGGTTGTTCCTGTCATCGCTATCAGTCAAATAATTGACGATGGCGGCTACTTTTACATTCGTCTTTGTCGTCTGGTCAATAGCTGTAAACAATTCCGTAAACCGCTTCATAAGTCACCCCCCATCGGCTCCTCGCCTTGTAAATGCACTTCGTGTGCATCGAGACCTTTTTCTTCCCGTAGCCAACGGGCGAAGGGCCCCTCATAACCGTGGGTTACGTATATGGTCTCCGCGCCCGTAGCAGCTACCGCCCGGTTCAGCTGGTCCCAGTCGGCGTGGTCCGAAAGCACGAACCCCCAGTCCACTCCCCGACGTCTCCGTGCACCGCGTAGTTGCATCCAACCGCTACATAAAGCAATCCGGAAAGGTGCCAGTTTTTTCAACCACGGCGAGCCAAGTGCCGATGGCGGCGCCACAACGGCAGCCCCCTTTATCGCCGCCCGGTCGGTTTCCGGAGCGATGTATTCACCGGCGAAGCGATAGCCAATACCCCCAAGTACCGCATTTACATTGGCCACTGCTCCGTGCATGAACACCGGTCCGTTCGAGGGGTCCAAGTGCTGGAGAAGCACTTGCGATTTACCCAAAGCATAGGCCAGCAACACCGTATTGAAACCTTCGGCAGCATTCTGCCGCCACCAATGGTTGATTTCTGACAAGACGGATGCAGGATCGAGGAAACGATATATGGGCAGTGCGAATGTCGACTCCGTGACGAAGGCGTGGCAACTCACGGGCTCGTAGGGAGCGCTGATGCCGTCTCGAGTGAGTTTATAGTCTCCGGAAACCACCCAGACCTCGCCGCTATATTCCAGTCTTACCTGCGCGGAGCCGATAATATGGCCAGCCGGATGCAGGCTGATACGCACACCATTTACGGTGACTATCTGTCCATATTCCTGCTGCTGTATAGCGGTATCGGCCCCCAACCGCAGGCGGAGAATGGCTGCGGTGTGCGGATGGCAGAGATAACGTCCCATACCTTGCCGCGCATGGTCGCTGTGGGCGTGGGTGATCAGCGCCTTTTGCACGGGAAGCCAAGGATCAATGTAAATATCAGCGCGCGGACAATATATGCCACGTTTTGTAAATTCCAACATCATTAGCACGTAAACAAAAAAAATGGCGGTTGGTTTAACGATATTATTGGTATGTTTGGGTTATGGAAGAAAATGTATTCTACGCGGGACAAATAATATGGGCACAGATCGATGCCAATCGGCACCTACGCCACTCTGCCTATGCCGATCTCTGCGCCCAGGCGAGGAGCAATATGCTGCGGGATACGGGGCTTTCGCTCGACAAAATCGCGGAAATGAATATCGGCCCTATACTTTTCCGTGAGGAACTGGTATACCTACGCGAGGTACACCTCAATGACGAAGTAAAAGTAACTGTCGTGATGACGAAATACAATACCGTCAACTCCCGGTTTTCATTTCGGCACGAGATTTACCGTTCGGATGGAACGAAATGCGCAGTGGTGACGGTAGACGGGGCTTGGATGGATATCGAAAAACGGAAGCTTACCGTATTACCGGAAGAATGGCAAGCCATCGTCACCCACCTGCCCAAAGGTGGGGACTATGAAGAAACAACTACCTAACAGGGCAACAAAAAAACCCATGGAATGCACCATGGGTTTTTAGAATGGTTGAATCACCATTCATCGTTTCGCCGATTTTTTTAGTTCACTTCAATCAACCGTGAAGCTACTTTGGCTTCTTCTTTCTTACCGATAGCCACGCTCAACACACCGTCTTTGTAGTTGGCATCGATGCTGTTGTGGTCAATGCTTTCGGGCAAGGTGAATGATCGATTGAAAGAAGTGTAGCTGTACTCACGTTTACTGTATTTCTTACTATCGTCGGTGCTCTCCACTTTTTTCTCGGCGGAAATGGTCAATACGTCCTTGTCGACGTTGATTTTGAAATCACCTTTTTCCAAGCCTGGCGCTGCCAGCTCAATGTGAAACGCTTCGCTCGTTTCCGCCACATTCACAGCGGGAACGCGGGAAGTAAAGCGGTCCGACAAGAATGAATCGTTGAAAATTGGGTTGAAAAAATCGTTTACCCAGTTATCTACTCCCCTGTTTTTGTTTCCAGAAAATTTTACCAGTGTCATTTTTTATCCTCCTATATCTTTTGTTTTTGACTTCGATACCAACCTTCCAAATTATATACCAACGGAGAAAAAAAAGATTTTAATGACTTTGTGTCATTATTCACCAAACACTCAATGACATTTTGTCTTGTAATCAAGAGTTTCAAGGTCATAATTTCCGTACCATGAGATCCGAGCATCTTGCAGCAATCGCTAACCGCAGAACGGCAAAGGAAATAGCCGGTCTATAACAGATGAGGTGGACCGCTACGCTACATCACCGGGAGAAGCGGCTTCCCACTTAAGCACTACACGGGCGTTGGCACCGTCGCCACCGAAAGGTGGATTGTGTTTGGTAACGCTTACTTCGATATCCGAAACGAAAGGGAAATCGGTTCGCACACGGCGTAGTATCGATTCGGCTACCGTCTCCAACAATTTACGGGGCTGCTGCATCTCGGCTTTTGCAATATGGTAAAGCAGCTCGTAGTTAACGGTGTACTGCAATTCATCGGCTGTTTCGCGGTCCTCCCGATTGAACGCGACACAGATATCGACCGAAAATTCGTTGCCGAGCACCTGCTCCTCGGGGTAATAACCGTGATACGCAAAAAAGCGTGCATCGGCAACTGCCACTTGTTGATGAATCTTTCCCATAACCACAAAGGTACAAACCTAGATTAAATTAAACGCAGGCGAACTTGATGACGTTATAGTGGCGATATCCCTGCCCTATCCCTGTGATATCTCACCGTACCTCGGAAAAAACGCTAAAACACGGCACTTTGTCGGATACCTATAGGGAAACCGTAGGGAACAAGGGATGCCGGGATGACGATAGGGATATTCGTAAAGCCAGATATTATCGCTATAATTGTGCATCAAATAGATGATGGATGGGCCAATATACTGCACCGGATTATTACCTGCTAGACGAACTCATCAGCGACGAACACCTGCTTATCCGCAACAGCGTGAGGCAATGGGTAAATAGTGAGCTTACGCCCTTAATCGAGGCGTATGCCCAGCGGGCGGAATTCCCAAAACAACTGCTCCCCGGTATGGCCCAATTAGGCCTGTTTGGCCCTACCATCCCAGGGAATCATGGGGGTGCCGGGCTGGATTACCTGGCTTACGGCATCATGATGCAGGAACTGGAGCGCGGCGACTCAGCCATCCGCTCCACGGCATCCGTGCAAGGATCGCTCGTGATGTATCCCATCTATGCGTACGGGAGCGATGAGCAAAAGCAACGCTTCCTACCTAAGCTAGCCAACGGTGAACTGTTAGGGTGTTTCGGCCTCACGGAGCCTAATCATGGATCAGACCCCAGCAGTATGCTCGCCCATTTCGAAGATGATGGCAATACTGTGCTATTGAATGGGTCAAAGATGTGGATATCAAACGCACCGTTTGCGGACATCGCGTTGGTGTGGGCCAAAAGTCCTGAAGGCAAGGTACAAGGACTGATCGTGGAACGGGGAATGGAAGGTTTCACCACGCCTGAAACGCACAATAAATGGAGCCTGCGGGCTTCCGCTACCGGTGAACTCGTACTCGATAACGTACGTGTGCCAAAATCAAATATCCTTCCGGGGGTAACCGGTATGCGCGGACCACTCAGTTGCCTCAACCAGGCGCGGTATGGCATCGCATGGGGCGCTTTGGGCGCGGCCATGGATTGCTACGACACGGCTTTGCGCTACGCCAAACAACGCGAGCAGTTCGGCCGGCCCATCGCAGGCTTTCAATTGCAGCAAAAAAAACTTGCCGAGATGCTCACCGAGATCACAAAAGGGCAATTGCTCGTATGGCGGCTTGCGCAACTCAAAAATGAAAATCGCGCTACGCCGGCGCAGATTTCGATGGCCAAGCGCAATAACGTAGCGACTGCCTTGCATGTTGCCCGAGAAGCCCGTCAAATATTGGGTGCCATGGGTATCACCGGCGAATATCCCATTATGCGACACATGATGAACCTGGAATCGGTGATCACCTATGAAGGCACACATGATGTGCACCTGCTCATCACGGGGATGGATATCACAGGAATTGATGCGTTTGGTTAATCTTGTCTTTAATCATTATTTAAAAATAAGTATGTATACAAAATCAGTTATCATTGCCGGGGCGGCCGTACTACTCACGCTACCGGTCTTAGCACAGCAATCAAACATGAAACCGGAAGAAACCGAAGTGTGGGAGCCGGAACCCCGTGTGGTCACTACTTCCCCTAATAAGGCGCCGTCGGACGCCATCGTGCTGTTCGACGGTTCCTCTCTCAATCAATGGGTGAGCCAAAAGGATGGGTCTTCCCCCGCCGAATGGGAAGTAGCCGATGGGGCTTTCACGGTGGTGCGCGGCAAAGGGGCTATCCAAACCAAGCAGCAATTCACCGATTACCAGCTCCATGTGGAGTGGCGGTCGCCCGCAGAAATCGTTGGTGACGGACAAGGGCGCGGCAATAGCGGTATTTTTATGCAGGGGTTATATGAAGTGCAAGTATTGGACAGTTATAATAACCGTACATACTCCAATGGACAGGCGGCAAGCCTCTATAAACAGCGTATCCCGCTCGTCAACGCGACTAAAGCGCCTGGCGAATGGCAAAAATATGATATCATTTGGACCGCTCCGAGGTTCAATGCGGAAGGCATTTTAATCAGCAAAGCACGGGTTACCGTATTGCACAACGGCGTACTGGTACAGAACAACGTAGAACTGGACGGTCCAACCGAATACATCGGCCTTCCTAAATACAAAGCGCATGGCCCGGGCCCTATCGTATTGCAAGACCATGGCAATCCGGTAAGTTTCCGTAACATCTGGATCAGGCCGTTGTGATTAGTTAATGGTCAATGGTTAATATGCGGAAAGGGCCGGAAAACTCAATGTTTTCCAGCCCTTTCTTCTATAATTGACAATTAAAAATTAACCATTAAAAATTGACAATCGTTTTTTCGTAGCTTTCGTTATGTACGCTGGCCACTGCCCGGCCAGACGGATCGTTCAAGTTCTGGAAAGATGCATCCCATGCCAACGCTTCAGGCGTGCTGCACGCTACGGATTTAACGGATGGTACCGTTACCGCCGCAGCGGCTGAAGGAAAATGCTCCGTGAAAATTGACCTGTACAGGTATTCCTCTTTGTTTTGCGGCGGATTAACGGGGAACCGGTCCGCCGCCCCCGCTAATTCAGCATCGCTGACGCGCTCCTCAGCTTGCTTTTTCAGGGTGTCGATCCAACTGTATCCTACGCCATCGGAAAACTGCTCTTTTTGTCGCCAAGCAATACTCTCTGGTAAGTAATCCTCAAATGCTTTCCGAACTACCCATTTTTCCATCCGCCCCTCACGGATCATCTTGTCTTCGGGGTTCAGGCGCATGGCGATGTCCATAAACTCCTTATCTAAGAATGGTACACGCCCCTCTACACCCCATGCTGCCAGCGATTTGTTTGCACGTAAACAATCGTAGAGGTGCAATTTACCCAGCTTTCGGACAGTTTCTTCATGAAACTCCTTGGCATTCGGTGCTTTATGAAAATATAGGTAACCACCAAATAACTCGTCGGACCCTTCGCCAGATAACACCATTTTGATACCCATTGATTTGATAACCCGTGCGAGGAGGTACATGGGTGTCGATGCCCGGATGGTCGTTACATCATAGGTTTCTAAGTGGTAAATCACATCGCGAACCGCATCGAGCCCTTCTTGTATGGTAAAGTTGATTTCATGGTGAATCGTGCCGATGTGGTCGGCAGCCTTCTTTGCCGCAATCAGGTCCGGCGAGCCCTCCAACCCCACCGCGAACGAATGCAGCCGTGGGTACCATGCCTTTTCCTGATCGTTAGACTCCACCCGTCGCGATGCAAACTTCTTCGTCACAGCGGCAATTACCGACGAATCCAGTCCGCCCGAGAGCAATACCCCATAAGGCACATCAGACATCAACTGCCGGTGCACGGCGTCCTCCAGCCCTTTACGTAACAAATCGATATCAGTCACGTTATCCTTCACGGCATCGTATTGTTCCCAATCGCGGGTGTACCACTTCTGCGGCGTGTGGCTTTCCTTACTATACAGGTAATGCCCCGGAGGAAATGTTTCGATCCGACTGCAGAAGCCCTCCAGCGCCTTCAGCTCAGACGCCACATAAAACGTACCTGCTTCGTCCCAACCCATATATAGCGGGATGATTCCCATATGATCACGGGCTACCAAATAAGCATCGTTTTCAACATCGTAAAGCGCAAACGCAAAAATCCCGTTCAAATCTTCGATGAAGCGTGGTCCTTTTTGCGCGTATAGCGCCAAAATCACCTCACTGTCCACCTGTGTGGAAAAACCATAATTGGATAGCTCATTCCGCAACTGTTGGTGATTATATATCTCGCCGTTCACCGCGAGCACGATATTACGATTCGAGCTGTACAGTGGCTGTTGGCCAGATTTCGGATCAACGATTGCTAAACGTTCATGCGCAAGGATAGCCCGGTCTGAGCTATATATCCCCGACCAGTCCGGTCCACGATGGCGAATCCGCTTCGACATCTTCAATACTTGGGGGCGCAATTCTTCCGACTTTGTTTTCAAGTCAAAAGCTCCAATGATTCCACACATAAATGTAATACAGTTAAATATTCATTATTGCTAATGTTGCAAAGTAACGCATAAAATATTGACATTCGCAACAAAAACTATTTTTTTTAATCATTTTTTCAAAAAAATGAGATTATTTAAATAATTATATTAATAAAACTTGGGGTGTGCTGTCACAATTTTAATATATAACCTTCGCAGGCGAGGTGTTGCATGCTAGAAGGATTCATGGGCTTACTGCAATTATTGGTCGACCACAATATAAACACTATTTTTGCAGCGCCCAAAGATAATCGTTTGTCTTGTTTTATTTAGCAAACTTTATTAAGTTTGGGTGCATTCTGCTGGAGAATACATCAATTCAACAAAAAAACGTGAAGAAACGAATCGCTATTTTTGCTTCAGGGTCTGGGTCGAATGCCCAGAAAATCATGGAACACTTCAAATACGACGACCGAGCCGAAGTTGCTTTGGTGCTCACTAACAATCCGGACGCCTATGTACTCCAGCGTGCAGACAATTTCGAGGTGCCTACCCATATTTTCGATCGGCACGTATTATATGAAACGGATGAAATCGTTGACCTTCTCGTCCGACTCCAGATTGATTTGATCGTCCTTGCAGGATTTCTGTGGTTGGTTCCCAAAAACCTATTGGCAAAATACCCCAATAAAATCATCAACATCCATCCGGCTTTGCTGCCTGCCTATGGTGGTAAGGGGATGTACGGCGACCGAGTACACCAAGCCGTCCTTGACGCCGGCGAGGAGGAATCGGGCATCACTATCCATTTTGTCAATGAGCGTTTCGATGAGGGAGAAGTCATCTATCAAGGCCGTTTCCGCATAGAATCTACAGACAATTTAGAAGTCATTAAGTTCAAGGGCCAGCAACTGGAGCATCTCCATTACCCAAAAGTCATCGAAAGCCTACTGAAGAAAATGTGACCGACGGGATTTTTATTATCTTTGCGGCTCATAAACTAAATAGCTGAATAGCGAATGAGCCATCCCGTAAAAATCAAAAATGCACTGGTCTCCGTATACTACAAAGATGGCCTTGCACCTTTAATTAACCTATTGAACAAGCAAGGTGTCACCTTTTATTCTACCGGTGGCACGGAAACATTTATCCGCGAGCTGGGCCACGATGTCGTTCCCGTGGAAGACCTCACCGGTTACCCTTCCATCTTGGGTGGACGCGTGAAGACCCTCCACCCCAAGGTGTTCGGCGGCATCCTGTCGCGGAGGCCCTTGGAGGCTGATAGCCAGCAATTGCAGGAATACGAAATTCCCGAAATCGACCTGGTCATCGTAGACCTCTATCCTTTCGAAGAAACCGTCGCATCGGGCGCGTCTGAGCAGGATATCATCGAAAAAATAGATATTGGTGGCATCTCGCTTATCCGCGCGGCAGCCAAAAACTTCAACGATGTGGCCATCATTGCCTCCAAAGATGACTATCAATACCTTGAAGATATCCTCGCCGAGAACGAGGGTTATACTTTCGTTGACCATCGGAAGGAACTGGCAAAACGTGCATTCAACGTATCGTCACATTACGACTCGGCGATATTCAATTACTTTAACCAAAAGGAGCCGCTACAGGTATTCAAAAAAAGTGAGCAGCGGGCACAGGTGCTCCGCTACGGCGAGAACCCCCATCAGAAAGGAATTTTCTACGGCGATTTGGAAGCGTTGTTCGATAAACTGAACGGAAAGGAACTATCGTACAACAATTTGGTGGATGTGGATGCTGCGGTGGCACTCATTGATGAATTTGAAAAGCCGACCTTCGCCATACTTAAACATACGAATGCCTGTGGCGTTGCCACCCGTTCGGAGTTGCTCACAGCATGGGAAGATGCGCTGGCTTGCGATCCGGTATCGGCATTTGGCGGTGTGCTTATCTGCAACGGTGAAATTGATGAGCAAACGGCCACCGAAATCAACAAACTTTTCTTCGAGGTATTAATCGCACCGGCCTACGGTGAATCGGCATTACGCATACTCACCAATAAGAAAAACCGGATCTTGCTGCAACGTAAAGAAACGACACTTCCCAAAAGCCAGTTCAAAACGTTGCTCAACGGCGTGATCGAGCAGGATAAGGATGCCGTTATAGAGGGTCCTGAGCAGATGCAGACAGTTACGGACAAGGTTCCTACCGAGCGGGAACTGGACGACCTTTTCTTTGCCAATAAAATTGTTAAACACACGAAATCCAATACCATTGTACTGGTCAAAGATGGTCAGCTGTCAGCGAGCGGCGTGGGCCAAACCTCGCGCGTAGACGCGCTGAAACAGGCTATTGAAAAAGCTAAATCCTTTGGTTTTGACCTCCACGGGGCGGTAATGGCCTCCGATGCATTCTTCCCGTTTCCCGACTGTGTAGAGATTGCAGCCGAAGCGGGTATAACAGCTGTAGCCCAACCCGGTGGATCTATCCGCGACAAGGAATCGGTGGAAATGGCCAACAATAAAGGCGTAGCGATGGTGATTACCGGCGTACGGCATTTTAAACATTAAAAACAACTCGGTTATGAAATTCGGAAGCGTTGAAAATCCGGAAGCGATAGATTTCACCTTGCCGCCCACCCACCCGGATACGCTGGCCTTATTGGGCAAGAAAAAGCCCACCAAGCCGTTGGCAGTGTATGTGGGTTGCGCTAAATGGAACAGGCAGGATCTCAAAGGATTCTATCCGCGGGGTACCAAAGACGAGTTGACCTATTACGCTACGCAATTCAACAGCATCGAGTTGAACGGTACGTTCTACAACTCGCCCGACAAGCAGCAGGTGGAGACCTGGAAAGCCAAAACCCCCGCTGATTTCAAATTTTTCCCAAAGGTTCCGCAATCCATCAGTCACTATGGCCGTTTGCTCAATGTAGATGAGAAAATGACCACATTCGCTGATGCGATCGCATTATTCGAGGAGAAGCTGGGTGTAAGTTTCCTCCAGTTGCATGACAACTTCAAACCGAAAGATTTTGATCGATTGGCGACGTTCGTCAAGAAGTTTTCGAAATCTGTACCATTGGCGGTTGAAGTACGGAATGCGGAATGGTTCGCTGACGCTCCCACTAGCCAAAAATTATATAGTCTGCTGGAAGAAGGAAGAACTGCAAATGTACTTGTGGATACGGCGGGGCGGCGGGACATGCTGCACATGCGCCTCACCACGCCTACAGCTTTCGTCCGCTATGTAGGCGCCAATCACCCAACGGATAAGAACCGGCTGGATGATTGGGTTGCCCGCATCAAAGAATTGCGAGACGCTGGATTGCAGTCGCTCTACTTTTTTGTTCACCAAAATATTGAAGTCGAATCCCCCCTCCTTTCCACCTATTTTATCGATCGGCTCAATGAGGCGCTTGGACTCGAGGTAAGGGGCCCCGACAGCAAGCTCTTCCCTTAATCAATCGTCGTATTTCTCCAATTGGCGGAGTAACGTAGCGAAGTCTTTGGGGTATGGCGCTTCGAAATGATAGGGCTTATCGCCTACAGTAAGGTTTAATTCTTTTGCGTGCAACGCAAAGCGCCGCATAATCGGCTGCTCTTCCTTTCCTCGCCCCAGCGTAAATCCGCGTTTCTTGACCTGCGACAGGTATGCCGGTTTGCCATGGTACATAGCATCGCCCACAATGGCTGCTTGTTGCGTGGCTAGGTGTATGCGTATCTGGTGCATCCTTCCCGTCACGGGACGGCATTCCACCAAGGTGAAGTTTTTAAAATAACGGAGCGAGTTGAAATAGGTTTCGGCCCGTTTGCCATTGGCACGGTCTATCGTCACGTTTTTATTGCCCAGGTTGAGTATGGGCAGATCAACCAGTACATCTTCAAATACATGGGTACCGCCGATGATCGCATGGTATATTTTGGTAACGCGCCGGCGTTCAAATTCTATGGATACCAGCCGGTAGGTTTCCGGGTTTTTGGCAATGAGCAGCAGGCCAGATGTTTCCTTGTCCAGCCGGTGGCACACTTGGGCATCGGAATGATACTTTTTAGCCAAACGCAACACACTGGGTTCGCCTCCTTCGCGTTCATCCAGCGATGCCAGAAAAGGAGGTTTGTTGATCACGATCAGGTTGTCATCTTCGAAGATGATCTGTTCTGCAAACTGCGGCAACTTGGGTGTATAGCCATCGTGGTTATTCATGCGGGCAAAATTACGTATTCGTAACGACAACGGAAAACCTATTCCATCCCCATTCCACCAGAAAGGCTATCTTTGCTGAATGGACAACTATGCCGTTATTTTTGACATGGATGGGGATGCCTGATTTTTCCGGGTTCCTGCAGGGACCACTCGAATGGGCCATCTTTCTCAGCTGCGCCATACTCATTGGCATGTCTAAAACAGGGGTACCGAATATCGGAACGTTTACGGTGCCGATATTCGCCCTCCTTTTCGGGGCGAAAGCGTCCACAGGCATCGTGCTGCCCATGCTATGCATGGCCGATTTACTGGCTGTCATCTACTACCGCAAAAAATTCCATCGCGATTTGGTACTCAAACCCATGCCTTGGGCATTGCTGGGGGTGGTGGTGGCTCTTATGGCCGGGCATCTCATTCCCCAATCGGGCTTCAAGGTGATGATGGGGGTCTGTATCCTTGTGGGCATCATCACCATGGTGGCCACAAGGCATCCCGAACGGGCTTATGCCCTCACTGAGTCGCCGTGGTTTGCGCCAGTGATGGGTTTTCTACTGGGATTTTCGACCATGATTGGAAATGCTGCCGGCCCACTCCTCGTTGTGTATCTGCTTGCACTTCGGCTGCCGAAGTTTGCTTTTGTGGCGACCGGGGCGTGGTTTATCATGACTCTCAACTACCTCAAGATCCCGCTGCAAGCTTTCGTATGGGACAACCTCTCCTGGAATAGCCTCCTTCTCGACCTCACCGCACTACCGTTTATCCTGATCGGCGGCATACTCGGCATCCGTATTGTGCACATCCTGCCTGAACGTACGTTCAAAACGGCCATGATTGCATTGACGGTGATATCCACCCTATTCCTGCTTTTTTAACCGCGATGTCTTGCCGCGCGTTACGTAAGGAACTTCTTAAAAAAATCCACCGTCCGCTGCCACGCTAGCGTTGCCGCTTCCGGGTCAAACCGCGGTGTGGTATCGTTGTGGAAACCGTGGTTGGCTTCCGCATACATGTACATGGTGTATGCTTTATCATTCGTCTTCAGCGCCTGTTCGTAAGCTGGCCATCCTTCGTTCACGCGGGTATCCAGCTCGGCATAGTGCAACTGGAGCGGGGCCTGAATTTTCGGCACGTCTTCGGTAGCGGGCTGACCGCCGTAAAATGGCACAGCCGCCTTCAGGTCAGGCACGCGGACGGCCATCATATTGGAGATCCACCCACCGAAACAGAATCCCACCACGCCAATGTTGCCATTACACGAGTCCTGTTGTTTCAGAAATGCCGCTGCCGCGATGAAATCTTCGAGCATCTCGTTGCGATCACGTTTACTTTGCATTTCGCGGCCCTCATCATCGGTGCCCGGATAACCTCCCAATGGTGTCAATGCGTCTGGGGCGAGACTAACAAACCCCGCCAACGCCGCCCTACGTCCCACGTCTTCGATGTGCGGATTCAATCCCCGGTTTTCGTGTACCACCACCACGCCACCCAGCGGCTGGCTGTTACCTTTCGGCATGCACAACAATCCTTTGATGGTGCCGCCGCCTTTCGGCGAGGGATAATCGACGTAAACTTCGGTGATCCGCGGATCGCCTGCCTTAACCTGGATGCGTTCCTGATAGTTGGGCATCAAGAAGCTCATGAGCGCAGGCACGGTAACGGCCCCACCGGCATAGGCCGACAGCCGCTGCATGAAATCGCGCCGCGACAACCGGTTGTGTGCGTAATCATCGTAGAGATCAAAAACCTCTTGCTTAATGTCTTCTTTTTTTAGCTGTTGCATGGTTTCTCGCTGTTTAGCTGTTAATTTTTCCGTATTTCGATTGCAGGAAATCAATCGTAGCGTCCATCAATCTCCGAAGCGCGGCCTGATTGATATCCGCCAACTTTTTCACGTAAATACAGGCTTTGCCCATCTTAAACTTCCCCAAGTCGTCGAGCAGATGCGCATGTTCTGGACTGCCCGTATAGACATAGAGCGAGATGGCTGCCTTCCGGGGCGAAAAACCAACGAGTGGCCAGTCTCCTTCCTGTCGGCTTCGCTCCGACTTATAATGGTAGCTGCCGAATCCGATCATGGAAGCCCCCCACATTTGGGGTTCATACCCTGTAAATTCACGCATCAGATCTAGCAATTCAAAGCTATCTTTACGCTTCTGCTCGGAATCGACGAACGCGTTGATAAATGCGTGTACATCGGCCTCCGTAGGTTTTGTTTTCAGTTCTGCCATGGTATCCGTTGGTTTGTCGCGTCTTGCCCGTTTGAGCAGGAACTGCGAACGTGTGTATAAAAGTAACTAAAAAACAACATAGCGGAGATTTTACCTTATTTTTGCAAATCTTTAAGCAATTTCTTGAGGTTGATCCCCCTGCCGAGCACCGGCTTGAATAAGTCGCCTTCTGAACGGATGCGATCCAGCGCATTAGCGATGGTGAAATCGCTTATTTTTATCCCTTTCTTAACCTCTTCCCAGTGAAGCGGCATCGATACAGTAGCACCCGGCTTTGGTCGAAGGGAATAGGGAGCGGCTAATGTGGCCGACGGCCGGTTTTGCAGGAAATCGATATACACCTTCCCACGCCGCCTATCGGTCATTCGCTCCACGCTGGTAAAATCCAAGGTCGTATCCACTTCGTTGGCTACCCAGCGGGCGAAGAGCTGCGACTGGTCATAGGTGTATTTCGCACCCAGGGGAATGTAGATATGCAATCCGGTCGAACCAGAGGTCTTGCAATACGAAGGTACGGCGATATCTTCTAAAAAAGCGTGGATGGCATTGGCCACCTCGATCACCTGGTCGAAAGTATTGGTTTTATCAGGGTCGAGGTCCAGCAGGCACCACGTGGGGTTGTCGGGTTTATGGATTGTGCTGCTCCAGGGGTTCATCTCAACAGCTGCCAGGTTGGCCATATAGAGCAGTGCCGCCTCATTATTGCAAAGCATGTAGTGCTTGCGTTTCCGCTCACCTTCCGCTTTATAGGGATATTTCTCCACCCATGCCGGCACTTTTCCCGTTACGTCTTTCTGGTAAAAACTCTTCCCGTCGATGCCATTGGGGAACCGGTTGAGCGACTGGGGACGGTCTTTCAGATAAGGGAGTATGTATTTCGCCACCTGCCGGTAATAGTTGAGCATGTCGCCTTTCGTATATCCCGCTTTTGGCCAGAATACCTTTTGGAGGTTCGTGAATTTCAGCTCATTGCCGTTCACTTTCCGCACCTGCGTCTTTTCCGAGGGGTTCAATAGCGTGCGCCTCCCGCGGTTTGGCGCTTCCTTTACCATCATTGCTGATTTTCCGTTCGCCTTATCCATAACAATCTCTTTTTCCATCACCACCGTTTTGGGGTCTTTGTCCTCGCGCAGCGCAATAAATGCCGGGTGCCTGAAGACCCCCTCGTCGGTCACCTCCGTGTAGTGGATTTCACACACGATTTTGGGGCTTAGCCACGTCGCCTCTGCATGCGGTGGATGAGGTCTGAACCGCGACGGTTTATTGGGGTCGGGCGTAGTTGCAAACGGACTGGTTTTGCGGACCAGCGGTTTGAACAACTGCAGCATTTCACGCTGTTCGGCATCTTTGAAGCCGGTGCCGACTTTTCCGGCATATTTGAAATCTTTTCCATCAAACACGCCCAACAACAGGGAGCTAAAAGGTTTCGATGTTCCCGCATTTCGCGTAAAGCCGCCAATCACCACTTCCTGCCGCTTTTGCAGTTTGATTTTCAGCCAATCCCTTGTTCGCTCGCCGGGACGGTAGATGCTGTCGGAGCGTTTGGCGATAATGCCTTCTAGCCCGAGTTTACCCGCGGCTTCGAAAAACGCCATCCCCTCCGCATCGACGCTATAGCCGCTCCGGATAATTCCCGTTGCCGGTACCAGACGCTGGAGTAGTGCTTTCCGTTGCGAAAACGGCAATGCTGTCGTATCTTTGCCGTCACACCACAGTAAGTCAAACACATAATACAAAAGCTCGCCATCTGCTTCGCTGCGCCAATTCTGTAATTTATTGAAATTGGAAATCCCACCATCCGTAACGGCTACAATTTCTCCGTCTACCACAGCGTCAATATCCCACGCTTTTATGGCCTCAAAAATCGGGTAAAATTTATCGGCAAAAGACTTGTTGTTGCGCGACTTCAGTGCCGTTTGTTTTCCGTGGCGGAACGCCAAGGCACGATAGCCGTCCCATTTCACCTCATATTCCCAGTCGGGGTTATCGAATGGTTCGTCAACGAGCGTAGCCAGCATGGGCGATATGGATTTCGGGAAAGGGGTTTTAGTCCCTTCCTTGCTCCCCGCGGCGGCCACTTGGTCGATTGTCAGTTTGGAAACCACCGATTTTTCTTTCTGCGTAATGTCTGTGTCGGTGGCATACTGATCCTTATGCTTGATAAGCAGCCAGGCATTTTCTTCCTTCCCCTTCATCTTCACCAATGCGAACTCACCCTGTAGCTTTTTACCCTTCAAAACGACTTTGAGCGACCCTGCCTTCCATTGCTTCATCAGTTCTTTCTCCATGGCTTTTTTATCGCCATTGCTTTCGACTGGCTCATACGTCCCTTCATCCCAAACGATCACGGTGCCGGCTCCGTAATTGCCTTTGGGTATAATACCTTCGAAGTTCTTATAATTGTAGGGGTGATCTTCAACCTCCATGGCCAGTCGCTTATCTTCAGGATTGAGGGATGGTCCCTTGGGCACGGCCCAACTCTTTAATACGCCCCGAAGTTCCAGCCTAAAATCATAGTGCAGCCGCGAGGCATGGTGTTTTTGCACCACGAACCGGAGTTGCGCGGCGGAAGCCTTTCCTCCGGCCGGCTCGGGGGTTTCATTTAACCGGCGCTTTTTCTTGTACGCTGTGAGTGCCATGTGTCCGTATTATCCAAGGCTTGCTTTCAGTTGCTCCAGCAGATCCGTTGATGCTTTGGGCTTCTTTTTGAGTTTCCTCACCGTAGGCCGTTTGCCCTTGGCCTTCGCGCGGATGAGTTTCATCAGCTCCTTGCTGTATTCGTCGCGGTAGTCCTCCACATTGAAATCACCGGTATGTTGCTTGATCAGCTTCACCGCCATGTCCATTTCGGCTTTCGAAACCGTTGAAAGGGTAATGCCTGCATCTGATGCCGGCCGGATTTCCTCATGGAAACGGAGGCGGTTAAGCAACAAAAGCTTATCATGTGGCCTTATTATGGCCAGACTCTCGGTGCTACGCATCACAAAGGTAGAGAGCGCCGCCTTTTTTGTTTTGGCCAGTGCACGGTACAGCAGTGAATAGGCCTTCTCACCGCCTTTCTGCGGGCTCAGGTAATACGGCGTTTCAAAATAGACGCTATCGATGGCCGACTCATTAACGAACGACTGCAGGTTGATGGTCTTCGTCTTCTCGGGGCTTGCCTCTTCGAAATCTGCATCTTCCACCACAATATACCGATCTTTCAGGTAATGACCTTTCACGATATCATCCCAGTCTACTTCCTTTCCCGTGCGTTCGTTCACCCGTTTGTACCGCACCCGGTCAAGGGACTTCCGTTCCAGCAGGTCGAAATCAGGCCGATTTTCTTGGGTTGCACTGTATATTTTTATGGGTATGTTCACCAGGCCGAAGCCGATAGCACCTGTCCAAATGGCTCTCATCGTTTTGATTTTACAAGGGTAAACAATCGGCAGTGGTGTTTGTTCTTTAATCGGGAGAACCATGATCGATTAACACAAAAAACAAAAATCTGATGAGTAACACCATAGGAATTATTGCAGGCAGCCTACGCAAAGCGTCGTTTTCTAAGAAACTGGCCAACGCCATCACCGCGATGGCACCTTCCGGGTTTGCATTCAACATGATCCCACTTGATGACCTTCCTGTCTATAACCAGGATTTCGATGATGAAGACCGTGTGCCCGAATCGTATACCGTATTCCGGGATGTGATCGGAGCGCTCGACGGTGTGATTTTCGTTACCCCCGAATACAACCGTTCGATACCCGGTGTCCTGAAAAATGCGCTGGACGTTGGGTCGCGCCCCTACGGCAAGAACATGTGGAATGGAAAGCCCGGCGCCGTATTCAGCAACTCGCCCGGTAACCTCTCCGCCTTCGGCGCCAACCACCACCTCCGGCAATGCTTGGTGTTCCTCAACGTACCCGCCATGCAGCAGCCGGAAGTCTACCTCCCAAATATGAAAGATGCTTTTGATGAGACCGGGAACCTCACAAATGAGGAAACCCGAGCGTTCCTCCAACAGGCCGTAGACGCCTACATCGATTGGTTTAACAAACTTCACTGACCCGGTGTGCCGAGTAGCCCAGGCTAGCGTAGGAAAGCAGCGATATGTTCGAATGCTTCGACAAGATGTTCGGGCGGGATACCATGGCCGCCTGAATACGTAAATTCGGTATAATCCACGCCATGCGCTGCAAGTGCATCTCGGAATTCATAAGCTTGCGACACCGGCACTAAGGCATCTTCCATGCCATGCATGAGGAGGAATTTCGCACTCGATGGCGTAATGAAATTGACGGGGGATGCTTGTGCATACCGATCGGCTTGATCGGCCGGTGTGCCGCCCATAAATCCCGCAACAATCTGCCGGGCTTCCGGGCCACCTTGTTCGTAGAGCGACACCATATCGTAAACACCCGCAATCGCGATACAACCTTTTATATGATCGTTCTCGTTGTTTTTCAAGGTATGTAACGCCGCGAGGTGTGCACCAGCGCTCCCGCCGGCAAGGTAGGTGTTTGACGACAATTGGTAAGACTCCAATTGGCGGTACAGGTAATTCATGGCCTGCTTCACATCGTTTTCAGCTGCTGGGTATCGGTTATCTTCGCCGGCGACCAGCCGATAATTCAGGTTCACGAAGGCGAACGCTGGAAACTGTGCTTTCAATGCCTGAAAACTGTCGTCAGTAAACTGTAGGTCGCCTTTATCACCGCCCGTCCATCCTCCGCCATGGATAAATACAAACATTTTAGTGTCATTCCGGTTCCTGCCCGCTGGGAGGTAAACATCCATGCGCTGTTGTTCGTGGTCGCCGTAAGACACATCTTTCAAGACAACATCCTCTTCAACGGAATATGCTTCCGTCTGCTTATCTTTCGTACACGCCGACAGGTACAGGGTGATGGCAAGTAGTGCTCCAGAAATTTTAACAATATTCATCATTTGCGTTTCGAAGGTCACCGCAATCGTTATGCCTAAAAAGAAGAACCTCGATCCGGGCGGACCGAGGCCTTCAAAACTAACCAATTATAAACCTAATTATGAAAAGACAAACTTACTGTAGTAATAACGTGTATGGTGGGATCGTATTGTATCCGCCGTAATATTTTTTTAACGCATGGCCACCAGCTACGCAAACAATGCCATCTCCGGCAGGTGTACACCATCAGGGGTGGTATAGAATGGCCTCCCCTCCACCATCGCGTGTTTTTGCGGATCGATGCCCAAAGCATGGTAAATCGATTGGTGAATCTGCTCAATACGGATGGGGTTTTCGATGGTTTTACACGGCCGCTCATCCGCTGTTTTACCGAAAACCGACCCTTTTTTAATTCCGCCGCCGAACATTAATATCGAACATCCATCGGTAAAATGGCGGTGCATACCGTAGTTCCGGATATCGTTAATCACATCGGGTTGCTCTACCTGATGCTTCACTTCGGCGCCGGGACGCCCTTCCATCACCATGTCGCGGCTGAATTCACTGGCAATAACGATCAATGTACGATCTAAATGCCCACTTTCGTCGAGATCTTTGATGAGCTGAGCAACAGGAGCATCGATGAGTTTTTTCATATCACCAACGCGTACATGACCATTTTCGTGGGTATCCCATCCCATAAATGGCTCATACTCGGTGGTGACGCTGATAAAACGTGCGCCTTGTTCGACAAGCCTCCGTGCCATCAAACACCCCAATCCGAATTTCCCGGTGTTGTACACCGCGTACTGTTCCTCGGGCTCCTCCCGCAAATCGAACGCCTTGGCCTCTGGCGATTTGAGCAGCATGTATGCCTGTTCCATAGACCGTTTGAACGATTCTCTTTGGTAATCGCTCCCGTAGTCACCAACCGGATGCTGGTTCAACAGCTCGTTATATAACTGGTTGCGCCGTTCAAAGCGGCTAAAAGACATCCCTGCGGGTGGTTTTACGGCGTCTAGTCCAGCGGAGGGGTCGGGAATCATGAACGGTCCGTATTCGCTGCCCAAGAAGCCGGCCGTATGGAAAGCCTTTAGTTCTTCGGCTTCGCCTACCGTCATCCGTTGACCGATATCGATAAATGGGGGTATTACCGGGTTTTTGGGACCAAGAGCCTGCGCGATCCATGCACCGATGTGTGGAGCCGAAACCGTCTGAGGGGGTTCGTAACACGTGTGCCAATGATATTGGTGCCGTGAATGCAGGATATGCCCTAAATCGGCAGCCACGTAAGAACGGATCAATGTACCCTTATCCATCAACGAGGCAATGGATTCCAATCCTTCTGAAAAATGGATGCCATCCAATGCCGTGGGAATGGATGGAAAGGTGCTCAATACCCGATTGGAATCCAAGCCTTTTTCATACGGTGTGTATGCCTTTGGGTCGAAGGTATCGGTATGGGCCATGCCGCCAGCCATCCAAAGCAGGATGACCGCGTCGGCGCTCGCTTGGGTTCCGGAGCACGAATTTAGAAAGCCGGCAAGCGGTGCACCGGCGGCTAATGCGCCCAAGGTGCCAGCAGTTGCCGTTTTCAAAAAATTCCGCCGGTTGTAATATCGGTTCATAACTATATTATTCAATAAATTGAAATTCGGGTAATAACACCACCGACCATAGCAGATCCTGTACGCTGGTGGCGTCCATCTTCTCGCCGAGGATTTTACGTGATACGTCGCGTTCATCTTCCGAGGGCATTCGCCCAACGCTTTGCATAAATACTGCGGTGATCAGTCCGTCCGCGTCTCTGTGGGTGGCCATCCATTCCTGTGCACCCTTTATTAACGTTTCGTTCAATAACGACCCATTGGTGAGTTCCATTGCTTGCAACAGCGTCGCCTGGCCGTCGCGCACGCTAATGATATTCTCGCGGCTCGGTCGGCCCAGCGCGGTGAGGAAGGGATCGTTTTGCACCAGTGCCGCACGCACAAACGAATGCGACTCCTCAAACGACGTCGTATCACCTTCGGGGTTGTACATCAATGAAGCCGTAGGATACAATGGATGTACGATTGTGCTGACCGCATCGGCATACTGCTCAGCGGTAAGCTTTCTTTTCAGTGCGCCGGTAAATACAAAATCAGGCTTATTGATGGTCGCCGGATCCGCAATGGCAACAGAAGGAAGCTGATAGGTTTCCGATGTGGTGATCAGGTAAAGCAGATGCTTCACATCATAAGCATTATCTACGAAATGCACCGCCAGCCAATCGAGTAAATCCTGGCTCCAGGGCTCATTATCCATTTCGTCTGTGGGTGCCACGATACCGCGTCCCATCAATTGTGCCCAAATCCGGTTTACCAGCGTGCGGTACAAACGTCCGTTTTCGGGCTGCGTGAGCAGCGTTGCCAGTTCTCGTGATTTTTCCTTGACCGATCCATTTTTGGTGATGTTTCCCAACTCGGGCCAAAGCAGCCGGGTATCGGCCATTTGGCCGGTGGGAATATCACAGCGTGCTATGGCAAGGGTCGTGTCGGAGAAGATATTGGCAAAGGCGTAGGCATCGTCCAATTTCCAATCGCTTACAAAGCTATCGTGGCACGAGGCACACTTCAGGTTGACGCCCAGCAACGCTTGCGATACGTTCTGCGCAGCTTGCATCGCGGTGGTTTGGCTGCTGTTGACCGCCCCCCGCCAAGCGATGCCCTTGATGAATCCTTTTGACGATTCATCAGGGTTCAGCAGTTCTTTTACGAATTGGTCGTAGGGTTTGTTGTCGGCGAGCGACCGGTACAACCAGTCGGAAATGTTGAAGCGGCCATTCGTGATGTAACCCGGGCCGGTATAATCGTTGCGTAGTAGGTCGTTCCAGAAGGTGGTCCAATGCAAGGCGTAATCCGCGTTGCGGCCCAATAATTCGGCGGCGACCTGCGCACGTTTATCGGGGTGACGGTCTTCTTGGAATTCGCGCAGTTCCTGTGGCGTCGGTGGTAATCCGATCAGGTCGAAATAAATTCGGCGGAGGAACACCCGGTCGTCCACGGCATCGGGCCATGTCAATTGATTGTTTCCAAAATATGCATTGACCCAACGATCAATGGGATTTTCCAGTCCGTTGGCTATTGCAGGCAGTTCGGGGCGCCGCGGTTCCAACGGCGCCACGGGAAAAATCCCTTGGATGTGCTCGGGCCATGGTGCACCCTTTGCTACCCAAAGTTTGATCAAATTAATTTCATTCTCATCCAATGGTTTGCCTTTTCCGGGCATGGCCTCCTTATGCCCTGGGGGCAGCGTAATGCGACGCACCAACTCACTATTTTCCACATCGCCAGGCACGATAATCGGTCCTGATTCCCCACCCTGAAAAACAAACTCCCGTTGGTCGAGGCGCAATTTCCCTTCCATCTTGTCGCTACTATGGCATTGGAAACAACGGTGCGCCAGTACCGTGCGAACGCCCAGATTCAACTCGGCCTCCTGTCGCTCATCCAACGTATCAAGTTGGGCGAACGACTGCCATGCTACGTTTGTTGAGGGGTCGCCCAGGGCTGCCAGCTGTTCATCTTCCGCCGCCCAAGGTGTCACACCAAGGAGATAGTCTTGCCCGTGGGTAATGGATCCACCATAATGGCCGGCGAGAAAGACGCCTACGGATGAAAGAAACAAGGTAACTTGGTATGCCTTGCGTAAAGCCATCCGCCCCTTCCGAACCATCGCCCATAATAGCAACCCAGCCATGGCGCCTAAGACCGCGGTGGCGGTCCCAGCCCATTGATGTGCGTAGAATGTATCGCCTCCATATTCGCCAGACCACGCAAGCATCCAACCACATATCGCTGCGATGATGGCGCTCGTACTGCCAATAAAAACGAGCCAATTGATGCCGACGCGCAGTTGCGAATGAAAACGGCGGAAGGTCAAAACCTCCATGATGGTGGCAATCAACAACAATGAAACCGGGAAATGCACCAACATGGGATGTAATCGCCCCACAAATTCCCATCCCCACCATATCGCTTCGGGTTCGTTCACGGGCGCTTCGGGTTGCGCGCATACTGCATGTGCAAGTAACTGCAGCAACACTAAACCGGCTAACAACCGCGGTTTTACAGGTAACGTCTGTTTAATCATCGATTGGTCTATAATGCTTTATCTGCTCACTAAATAACGAAAAATAACGAAAGAGCCTATCCTGCACCTTCCTGCTCCACACCCCAGCGGTACCGAAAAGCATCATTTAACAAACCATGCTGATGTTAAGCAGTATGAAGAAAAAAATTCAAACCAATTTCTTAAATTCGCAACAGGAAGAACGAAAGGAACGATTGGCATAGATGCAATTAACCAAACTCGAAATAAAGGGTTTTAAAAGTTTTGGCGACAAGATTACCATCCATTTCAATGAAGGTGTAACCGCCATCGTGGGGCCCAATGGTTGTGGGAAATCCAATGTCGTCGATGCCATCCGTTGGGTCTTAGGTGAGCAAAGTACGCGCGTTTTACGTTCCGAAAAGATGGAAAATATTATTTTCAACGGAACCAAAAATCGCAAAGCCTCCAATCTGGCTGAAGTATCACTTTCATTCGACAACACGAAAAATATCTTACCCACTGAGTTCTCCCAAGTCACCATTACGCGGAAATTGTATCGCAGCGGTGACAGTGAGTATCGGCTCAACGACGTGAAGTGCCGTCTCAAGGATATCACAGACCTTTTCTTAGACACAGGCATCGGGACCGACACCTATTCCATCATCGAATTGAAGATGATCGATGAGATCATCAACAACAAAGAAAACTCGCGTCGGATGCTATTTGAAGAAGCGTCAGGTATTTCTAAATATAAAGTCCGTAAAAAGCAAACAATCAATAAGCTAAGAGAGACCGAAAATGATTTGTCGCGGGTAGATGACCTACTTTTTGAAATTGAGAAAAACCTAAAGACGTTAGAAAACCAAGCGAAGAAAGCCGAACGGTACTACCGCCTTAAAGACCAGTACAAGGCCTTGAGTTTGGCGTTGGCCAGCTATCGCATTGGCCATTTCAGTGAGTCACTGGCCGCGCTCGATGCCCAAGAGCTTACACATCGCACCGAACAGACCCGCATCAATGCCGAAACAGCACAATTGGAGGCACTTATCCAGCAGCTGAAGCAACAAAGCCTCGTCAAGGAGAAAAACCTTGCCGCACAACAGCGAGCCACCAACGAATATGTTGCGAAGATCAGGGCATACGAAAGCGATAAGAAGGTCAAAAACGAGCAGCTGCGTAACCTGAAGGATAAAGAGGCCCGTATCATTGGCGAGCTATCGCAAGACCGGCAACAGCTCAACCATGTGCTTTACAACATTAAACGCCTCCATGAAGAACACCTGGAGGCACAACAAAAGCTAGATGGCATCTCTGTAATCCTAGAGCAGCATCGGGCAGCGGTCGACGAACTACGGGGACAGCAGCACACCGCCAAACAAAAGCTCGACGGGGCGACACGCCAGCACAACGACGAACAGAACGAAATATACAAACTGGAAAAGGAGGTTGCTGTATTACGTATCCAGCATGATGCACTTGCGCAGGAAAGTCTGCGCAACGTAACTGACGCTGAATCCAAAACCGCTGAACTCGATCAATTTAATGCGCTGGTGGCCGATCTCGAGGGCCAGACAGAAGCGGTGCAGCAGGCTTACGATACCACCTCCGAGGCCGAAACCGCCCTTCAGGAAAAGGTAACCGGCACGGAAACCACTATTCAATCCCTTAGTGGGGAACTCATGCGCGACAACCGGCAACTTGATGCCAAGCAGAACGAATATAACCTTACCAAGTCACTGGTAGATAACCTCGAAGGATTTCCCGAGTCGATACGCTTCTTACGTAAAAATGCAGGCTGGAAATACCCGTATCCTTTATTTTCAGATATCCTTTTCTGCCAAGAAGACTATCGGATTGCCATTGAGAACTACTTGGAGCCCTACATGAACCATTACGTGGTGCAACAGCAGGATGAAGCAGTTCACGCCATTCGGCTGCTTAGTGATGCAGCACGTGGACGGGCCAATTTTTTTGTACTTGACGCCATTAGTCGTATTCCCGATACAACACCAGCAACGCACGTCGATGAGTCGCTCATCCCGGCATTGGGTATCATCAGTGTAGAAGAACGGTACCTCCCCTTGTGCCGCATATTACTACATAATGTATACCTGCTCCCTACCGATGACGAGCAGGTGCTGGACAGCGAACTACCTCGTGAGGCTATTGTCGTGCTCCATAAGAGCGGCAAATTCAACAAAAACCGACTCGGCTTGTCGGGCGGTTCCGTAGGGTTATTTGAAGGTAAGCGCATCGGTCGCGCAAAGAACTTGGAAAATATGGCAAAAGACATCAAGTCATTGGGCCAGCGCATCACCAAACAACAGGCGGCGCTGGACGATGCCACCCAGCAGCTGATTACATTGAAAGGCAGCTCCCAAAAAACGGAAATGGAAGAGTTGGGCCGCCAGCTCAACCGATTGAATAATGAATTGGTATCGGTAAAAACCAAACAGGAACAATACGATGCCTTCATTACCAACAGCCAGAACCGCAAGCAAGATATCGAACAGAAAATGGCTCGTATCGCAGCCGATCTCCACGCAGCAGAGCCCCGGCTCGAGATGCTGCGTGCAGCAAAAGCGAATAGTGGTACCGCATTGCAAGAAATACAGCTTGCCTACCAGGAACTATCGGACGCGCTTACAGATAAATCGTCGGCATTCAACCAAGAAAACATTCGCTTTCACCAGCAGCAAAATGCGGTAGGAGGCATTACGAAAGATCTTGAATACCGCGAAAGCCTGCGAGAAACGTACGAAAGCCGAACGACCAAAAACGCAGTGGAATACGACCAGGTACAGGCCGCGATTAAAGACACGTTACAGCATGTTGATGACACTGATGAGGACCTGGTGGCCATGTATACCCAGAAGGAAGCTTACGAAAAAGGCCTGCAGGAGATAGAAGAAGACTATTACGCGTTGCGAGGGAAAATCAATGAAGCGGAAGAACAGGTTACCCAATTACGTCGGCAGAAAGAACAGATGAGCTTGCTGTTTGAGGAGCTCCGCGATAAGAAGACAACCCTAAAACTCGACCTAAATGCATTGAAAGAACGGTTGGCTGTCGAATTCTCCGTCGATATCAATGACCTTGCCTCACCCGATACGGAAAATAGCGAAGCCGAAACAGGGCTATATGACGATGAAGAGACGGTTCGCCAAAAAACCGACAAGCTGCGGCGGCAATTGGACGACTTCGGCAACATCAACCCGATGGCGATGGAAGCTTACCAAGAGATGAACGAGCGTTACACCTTTATTATCAAGGAAAAACAGGATTTAATCGACGCAAAAAACTCGCTATTGGAAACCATCCAGGAAATCGATGATACCGCCCGCGAGAAATTCATGGCCGCATTTACGCGCGTCCGCGACAATTTCACCACGGTGTTCCGCTCGCTCTTCAACGAAGAGGATACGTGTGACCTTATCCTCACCGACCCGGAAAACCCATTGGAATCCGATATCGATATCATGGCACGCCCCAAGGGAAAGCGGCCACTCTCGATCAACCAGCTATCGGGTGGGGAAAAAACGCTCACGTCGACAGCACTGTTGTTCGCCTTGTACCTCCTCAAACCCGCACCGTTTTGTATCTTTGATGAGGTAGACGCACCGCTGGATGATACCAACATCGACAAATTCAATAACATTATCCGCAAGTTTTCCGATCAATCGCAATTTATCATCGTGTCGCACAATAAGCGCACGATAGCCAGCACAGACATTATCTATGGGGTCACCATGGTTGAACAGGGTATTTCACGTGTGGTCGCTGTCGATATGCGAGAAGTGGCTTAACTGGGCGAACCGCGATGTGGGGTGAGGGGCTATTTGGCGGCTAGGCGTTGCCGAAGTGCTTCGAAAAGTACGACACCGCCAGACACGGAAACGTTGAGCGAGGCAATGGTGCCCCCCATGGGAATACGCGCCAGCTGGTCGGATACACGAATCAAGTCGTCGGCAATCCCGTGTTCTTCCGAACCGAGAATAAACGCGATAGGCCCAGAATAGTCCAGTCCATAGATACTGTCTTCGGTTTTTTCGGTGCAGGCTACTACCTGAATGCCTGAGTCCTGAAGGAATCGTACGGTACCCGATAAACTATCTTCACGGCAAACGTTGATTTTGAACAACGCACCGGCGGACGTTTTGATGGCATCGGGATTGATTTCCGCCGAGCCTTTTTTGGGGACGATGAGGGCATGTGCACCGACGCATTCGGCCGTCCGGGCGATTGCTCCCAGGTTACGCACATCCGTAATGCCATCAAGGATGAGCAGCAGGGGTACTTCTCCCCTCTCATACACCAATGGAACCACGTCCTCCACCCGTTGGTAGGCAATGGGTGAAATCACGGCAATTACCCCTTGATGGTTTTTGCCGGTCATCCGATTCAACTTTTCTACCGGTACCTGTTGGTAGCCGATATCATACTGGCGGAGCAGCTGTTTCAACTCTAGAAATAGCGGGCCTGATAAACCGCGTTGGATAAAGAGGGATTCGAGTTCTTTTCCACCATCGATGGCTTCCATCACTGCGCGGATACCATATACCTGTTGGTTTGTTTCGCGCTTCTCCGGGCTTCCCCGCCATTGCCTTTGCTGCATGTTTGCTGTTATTTGCCGGCGAAGTTACGCATAGTTGCGACGAGATGCAATTTTCACCGCTCCATTCGTTCGTCGTTGATCTCAATCCAATACCCGTCGGGATCTTGGATATAGAGTTGCTTTACACCATCCACCCGTGTGCCTACCTTACCCACCTCTTGTTGTACGTTGTAGTATGCCACCCCGTATTTATTAAGACGGGCAACGATCTCGTCTATCGATGCAACACTGAAACAAACGTGCGTATTTCTACGGTGTTCAATGATCTCGGTCGCATCATTTACCAAATGAAGGGCTAAACCGGGGCCAATTTCGAACCATTTGTGCTTACCTATCTTAAACGGTTCCGGAATGGTATCGAGTTGCAATACATGCTCGTAAAAGGAAGTACTTTTCTGAAGGTCGTAAACGGATAGCGCAACGTGATTGAACACGGTCTTCTTCTCTTGCGCAAAATTTTGGGTCACACATGCCGAGAGGCAGGCAACAATCAGCGTATAGCGAATGATGGATTGTTTCATCTACCAAAGATACGTTTTATAAAAACGATCCATTATGATGTTGAAATCTTTAATGGCTGAATTCGAACACAGAGTAGCCTTATGACGATCACTCTATCTGCTGACGCGGCTTTCCAGATCGACCACTCGCTTTTCTACCGATTCCATAATATCGGTAAGATGGGTCAGCGTCTCAGCAGCCTGGGGGTCGGTAATTTTCTGCTCGAGATTTTTCATCCGTAAGGCGATGCCATCCAACCGACCGTGCAGCTCTTCCAGCGCATCAAAATCTGTAGGCCGTTCCGGTTCATTTTTCCTGATAAATGGTAAGGCGGCAATGGCAAGCGCAATGAGGCCGATGCCGATAGCAAGATAAGCAATCATGGGGTCTTCTTTTTCGGGGTTATCAATCTGATCAGTTAATTGTTCAGGATATATGGTTTGCGAAACGGCGTGATCAGGGACGCGCTCCGATACCGTATCCATAGCTACTTCCGGCGGTATGTTTTCCACGGGGAGAGCGATAAGGTTCGCGGTGCGGGTTACGTACCCTTCATAACTCGCAAGCTGCTTTCGGTAACCTTTGCCCTCCCGTTCAAAAATATCGGCAAAGATGCGGTCACGCAATGCTTTCAAACCAGCCTCATCGCTTGCCGCCATAGACCGCCAACGGTTGTACCACCGTTCGATACCGGCTATTGGGTTGCCAGCCAACTGCTGTTCGAAGCAATCATAATCCAGCGCTTCGCATGAAATCCGGAATGCGGTATCTTGGGAAACCGCTTTATCCGTAGCCAATAAATTAATGGTTTCCCTGATGAGCTCATATTTGGCACGGTCAACCTGCTCCTGCGCCAAGGCATTCCAAACCAACATCACCCAACATACCAAGGTCAACAAACCACTCCGCATAACTTTTATTTTATAATAAAATTCAACTATCGATTATTCTTAGCGCCCAAGATAGGGAGAAAATCATAACCGGTCAAAAATCGGACCACCGGAACCTTTGAGACACCTTACGGTTCAGCTTATAAGTCATGAAAATTTGTAGGGCGAGCAGGACGGCAATAAAACCCAACAACCATGAATAATTTAGGTAAGCCGCCAATCTTCCAAATAATAACGGCATGAAAGTAATTCCGATATATGCACTGGCCATTTGCATGCCCATAATGGCCTGCGCATGTTTTTCACCGAAATTCCGTGGTGTCTCATGCAGTAAGCTCGGAAAGATGGGCGCACATCCCAGACCAATCAACAGGAAGCCCGGCATAACGGCAACATCAAACGGTACCAATAAGCTAATCAATCCGAGAACGACCACCCCCTGCCCAATATACACCAATTGTTTGTTGGAAAGCCGTTCCGTGGCGAAACCCGAAACAAACCGACCCACCGTGATGCCCACGTAATACAGGGAAACCAATCTGGCTGCATCATCGGGCTCCAGTTGCCTCGTGAAAACCAGGTAACTCGCTCCCCATAGGCCGAAGGTGGCTTCGACGGAACAGTAACAGAAGAACACTGCCAGTGCCTGCTTCAGACCGGGTATACGCAGCATCGATTTAAATCCTTTATTAGGTTCCGTCGAATCCATGGCGGCCGATGCGGGCTTACGCATCCAAAGAGGCGTCGACAACAGCAAAAGCAGTACCAACGCTACTTGAATCGTACCAACTGCTAAATACCCGTTTGTCCACGACTGCCCCTGCGCCAATTGGCCAGCCATAATTATTGGACCGATTGCGGCGCCCACGCCCCAGAAGCAGTGCAGCCAGTTCATGTGCTTCGCTTTGTAGTGCAGCGCCACGTAGTTATTAAGGGCCGCATCGACACAACCCGCCCCTAAACCAAGCGGAACGGCAAGTAGGCACAAAAAAACGAAATGGTGTGAAAAAGCAAAGCCCAACAATGCCAGGGCAGTCATCAAGACGCTGCAGGTAGTCACCGATGCAACCCCCAACCGGGCAATCAGCCGCGCACTAAATAAACTGGAAACCACCGTGCCCCCTGCCACAACCATCGAAATGATACCTGCAAAATGTATGGGTACATCCAGGTCCATATACATCGTGGGCCATGCTGGACCGAGCAACGAATCGGGCAAGCCTAAGCTGATAAATGCCAGATAGATGACAACGAGGAGCGCACCCCTTTTTAGCGTCGGGCTCATCAGGCCTCCGCTATCCGCTCGTTGCCCGCAATGATAGCGGCCAGTTGGCAAAGGTGCCAGTAGCTGGGGCATTTATTCAGATCGCGTGGCCAGGCCCGGACGACGCCGAGGTTAACCTCCAAGAATTTATCCGGCTCGGTGATGACATTTGCGGCATTGAGCATGGTACCTGCGGGTACCGGGTGCGTACGGAAGAAGTCTTCAAGTTCTTGAATGGACATCATGCTATGAATCGTATTTTATTGCCTACGGGCGATGTACACGTGGCAGACAAAGATAAAAAAACAAAGCCAATCTACCGAGACGCGGCCATTGGTCCGGTATTTCGTACCTTTGTTTGGAGCAAAAAGTTGCCCATCAGTGATAACCGGCTAAACAAAACATATATGAAGCAGGAAAATAAGCTTGGAATGGCCCTTAAAGAAGCCGCAGATACATCATACCTGCCGGTGGCGTGGGAATACCGCGAGGTCATCGAAGAGGCCATCGAAAAGAAACAGACCGGCAAAATTTTTTATTTCTGTCGCGACGAAGGAGTTTGCGAAGCCGCAGGCAAGGTCATTAAACTGAAAGAGATTACCAAGGAGGGTCTTTTTATCGTAATGGATACGGCGGCAAGAATCAGGGTAGACCGTATTATTACCCTGTATGGCAAACCAGGTGCTGCATACGATGAATACAACGCCTACGGAAATGCGTGTATGGATTGTCTCGGTGGATATGACCCAGACGAATTGTGACTATTTTTGCCTATAAATTTTTGCATATAAAAGTGACATTCCCTACATTTGCCTCCCTTGCAAAAGGAAACAATACCGACTCCGTAGCTCAGCTGGTAGAGCAACTGACTCTTAATCAGTGGGTCGACAGTTCGAACCTGTCCGGGGTCACCACAATAGAAAGCCGTTTTTCATCTGGAGAAACGGCTTTTTTGCATTTCTAAGGGCAGATTAGAGACATCTGCTCAAGCCGTTTCGGATACCCCGAAACGGTGGGATTTACATAGTTTTTTGTTGAATTTCACGCAAAACCGTAACAAATAGGTAACGGAAATTTTTGCGTGCTAACTGAAAAAATTATGACAACCGTAAGCGCAAAAGTTTATGAGCACCACAAAAAAACCGATGGCACCTACAACGTAAAAATCTGTGTCCATCACAAAAGCGAGAGAAAATTTATTGACACCAACCATTATGTTGTCTGTATTCTTACCAGATGCCACTATCCCTTACCACCTCCAGCGACACCGCTGATTTCAGGAAGAATACCCTGTCTTTCGTATAAGGTCAGGATCCGTTTTTCTGAATTTTCAAAACATTAAGCAGTTGATAGCTAGTTTGCTGAACGATACCTCCGGCGTTGAAGGTAACATTTCCGCTCAAGGCTTGATATACCTTCAGAAAATATTCAACAAAATTTACATGTTATGAAAAAGGTTATACAAATTACATTAACAGCGATCATTGCCCTGGTATTACATACTGGCAGTATGCTACAGGTTCGGGCACAGGAACAAACACCCTGGCAAGTGGGACTTTTCGGGGGAGCAAGTGCTACCCTGGGAGATTACCACGGCGACACGGCGAGGGCGAATATAGGGTATGTGGGCGGAATATTTGCCGATTATTATTTCGGGGATGGTCATTTTGGAGTAGGGCTGGATGCGCGTATTATGCAGCATCCGCTATGGGGAGGTGATAGTTTACAGTTTCGGAATGGCTATCTGGCCACCACGTTCAATAATGCAAAACGTTTCCGCCATATGGGAATAGCCATAGGGCCTACCTATCAATTTAATTCCGGAAAAATGGGCTTTGAACTGTTCGCTAAGGCTGGCGTACTTCACCAGCAATTTCCGAACTATCAGCGGCAATTGGTGTATACGCTTAAAGATCCCAGTGGAGGTGGTAGCATAACCGATACCTTGCAGGTCCGTTCTACGGCAAATGTATCCGATAAGGCCTGGGCATGGCTGGCTGTCGGCGGTGTCCGTTTCAATTATGCGGTGACCCCACAAATCGGTGTTTTTCTGCAGGGTGATTATTTGTCCACCTTCGGTAAGCAATTTGGAGGCAAAAACAGCGACTTTTTTATCCGGGAGCAAGAAGTCTCGGCAGCGATTACCGAAGGCACGTATGTAGACGATGCATCTAATTTTTATACCGATCGCTCGACGGTCAGGCGTACGTATACCCAGGCGGTGAATATGACGGTTGGCATCAAATACACTTTCGGCAAACGTAAACCACATAAACCTGCGGAGCGACCGGTTGCCCCAGTGGTAGAAGCTGTACCGCAATCGCAACCCACGCAGGCGAAAGATCTAATCGTGGTAGTCAAAGACAAGCAGACCGGACTTGCTCTGAGCGGAGTTAAAGTAGTCATTAGCGGGCCTCAGGGCGAACAAGTATCCATTACCAACGCGAATGGAGAAGCCCGGCGACTGAATGGCGTGGAAAGCGGAGAATACCGGATAAAAGGTGAAAAGAACGGCATTGAAACGGCCGCGGTAATACTAAGTGAAGCAGATTTCGCAGCCAGCGGCGGAACGATATACAAAGAGCTGTTGCATAACGATCCACGGTTTACCCTGATCGGGGAAACGGTAGATGGGGATTCAAACCGAACCCTTTCCGGAATCAATACCATCCTGACCAATGAGGGTACGCACACCAACATGAGTCAGGTATCCGATGGTGAGGGTAAATTCATCTATCAGCTGGAACAACAATCGGCTTACAATGTAGTGGCCAATCAAGCCGGAAAATATTCGCAAACCGAACGGGTAGGAACAATGGGACTCGATCGCAGTAAGACACTGTATGTAACCCTTAAGTTAGGCGTGAATGACTTGAAGAAAGGAGCCAGCTGGGTAGTGAAAAATATCCTCTACGATTTCGACCAAAGTAACATCAGGAGAGATGCGGCGTTAGTTTTGGATAATGTAGCCAACATCATGTTGCAAAACCCAAGCTTACGCATTGAGCTGTCTTCGCACACCGATAGCAGAGGTAAGGATGCGTATAACCTGCGTCTGTCTCAACAAAGAGCCGAATCGGCGGTCGCCTACCTGGAAGGCAAAGGCATCCAACGGAATCGCATGGAAGCCCGAGGTTATGGCGAAACCCGGCTATTGAACGACTGCAGCAACAATCAGGACTGTCCAGAAGAACTGCACCAACAGAACCGGCGCACGGAAATACGGGTATTGGACTATCAAGTGAAGTAACCTAAGCAGACTGCGCTTAATGGGAAGCCAAGCGGGTAGATCAATTGATTTGCCCGCTTTTTATGTTTACTGCTTTCCGTCGGTGTCGAAAATACCCAATCCCTATTCCCAGGAAACCGAATCCTGCGATGCCTAAAACCCAGCCCTTCCAGGGGGTTGATTCCGATACGATAATCCGGGTATACACACCCGTATAATTAAGCGTCGCCCAGTACCAGGGATTCTTTAGTGGAATCGTGGCGTTTTCCAGATAAAGTTGCTTAGCACGGGAAAGTGCCACCGAGGGAACATGCTGCTTAGCCAGTTGTTCGTAAAACAAACGCATGAATTTCGGCATAGTGGCATCATCAACGGGCCAGTACGCTGCAATTACGCCCAGAACCCCTTTACTTATAAATGCTTTATTGAGGCTTTCTAAGCCCTCGGCCTTCACCGGAGTGCCTGTGGCCGTATAACAAGCGGATAAAACGACAAGTGGCGACTGCGTGACGGCATAACTCAGTTTGTCTAAAGTAAAAGGTCGGTCAAATGCAATATAGGGAGAGACCCCGTCGCCACTTACCGCATGGGCGGATATATGCAGCAATGCCCCATGTTCAAGCGCATCCAGAATGGCCGAATCGGTCAAGTTCGCACCCTCAAATATCTCCCCGTTAAATTGACTGGACAATAATTCCTTTTCTGCCGCTACAAAAGGCAAGTCCGGCAGTTTACCCCCATAGTCGGATTTGGCAAAGCAACGGATTCCCGGGTGCACCGTCTCGATGGTAGCATACCGTTGATTGAGTAATAGGGTATAGGTATAGGCAATGGAATTAGATTGTACTAAAAAGCACCCTTTTTCCATGAGCGCCTCGAAGGGCAGCGTAAATAAAATGCCGTCTAATGAAACGATCAGTTCTTTTTGCTGCAAGGCACTGAAGAAGGGCATCAGTGTTTCTCGCAGACCGTCGGCTCGGCGCTCATATGCCCCGGGGTTGTTTTCATAGGCACTGGGTCCAGCGTGGAAATAGTCTTGAACGAAATGGTTTATGCGCTGAGACACTTTCCGAACGCTATCGATGGAATGGATACGGTATTGTCCTTGGACGCAATAGATCGCTAATCCCGACCCGCTATCGGGCATGAAATAGCTGATCAATGCTTTGGATTCTGAAACCCGCCCTGCGAAATCATTAAAATCACGCATGACCGGGGGCGTAAAATCCCGATCGAAATGCTGCTCAGAAAGCTGCAGTTGGAAGGCTGTGTTTGCAATTTGACGTCTGTATTCGGAACGTAGTGTGGTGTCCCTAGTTGCGGCAAGCTGACCATACAGATACTGCAAGTGTTCCCGGTTTTCTTGCAGATCCGGCCGATCTGTTGCCGCCCAGCGGTTCGTCCGGTTCACTTCTTGGAGGAGTTGTCGTCCTTTTGATAGCTCAATAACCCATAGCATTCGTAAGATAAGATCTTGCTGCCGCACCTGATCTGTGGTCGTCCTATACGTCTCGAGGAGAGCGGATATGACTTCTTGAAGGAGCGAACGATTCCATGCTGAATTTTGATAATGGCTCCGTTTACTCGTAATTAACTGCTGCGTATAATAAGAATGTTCCAAGGTTTTGGTATAGTAATATACAGCCGAATCTGGTTGCTGGGACCGATGAATTCGTGCCAACCCCCAAAGTGCATCGGTAATGGTGTAGTCTGCCGGAAAGTCGGTCTCCGTAGCACCGAGCAAATCCAATACACGGATAAAATCTGCTTTAGCATCGGTAGGCTGGTTGTTGAGGCTTTTTAGATTACCACGCATATAGTAGTATTTGGCCTTTTCCCGGTTTTTCCGGAATGGAAAATGGGTTTCGGCCAGCTCAATGGCGCGATTGATGAAAGGGAGGGCTTGATCTATCCGGTGTTGCTGGGCGGTCAGAAGCCCCTTTTGGTGCAAGGCTTCCGCATACCATAGCACCGTATCGCCTTTCAGGGCATGGTTGGTAAGCAACGTCAAAGCCGACCCGTTGGCTATATGCGCGCTATCCAGATGCTGCCTTTCCTGGTAGGTGCTCGCCATGGTATTGTATAAAAGTGCAGCCTGCAGTGCAGTGGGGTCGAGGTAAGATAGCCCGCTTTTACAAGCCTCTAACACCTTATCCGGTTGTCCAAGTTGTTGGTATACAATCGCCAAGTTGCCGTACAGGGCAGCCTGCTGGGATGCTTGTCCTTTGGTGAGCTGAATGGCTTTCAGGTGGATATGAAGTGCCTTCTGAAGATCTCCGACCTGGGTGTATAGATTTCCCAGCGGTCTAGCAATATACAACACGCGATCCGGACTTGTCAGCTGCTCGGACGTACAGTAGTTCAATGCCGTTTCATAGTATTGAATGCTTTCTAGTGTATGTCCGTGTTCCCGGAGGGCGTAAGCCACATTGAGTAATAGCCAGGCATACATTTCCTTGCCCTCTGGGGAAGTAGGTCGCCGGGGCAGGCGATTAAGGAAAGAATCGGGTCGATTAATATACTGCTCAGGATGATCGTAGGCGATGGCGCCCAGGGTATCCAAGCGATCGAGTAACGCTTCTTCACTGATCGTTTCCGATACGACGGTTTTGCGCGCAGGGGCTTGTGCCGATTGGCATGCTGCTAAACAGACCCCAAGTAACAGACCCCCTATCCAACGGGCGACCTTTGAGCTATGTCCTGCGCGTTGCATGGGCATTAAAAGCGCCAGGCAACATACAAATGTGTGGCCTGACCGGATTTATTTCCATATATATAGCGTAGGCCAGCTACGGGTCCCAGATAAGTACGTCCAACGTTCAAGTCAATAAAGGGCTGGAGTTGTAATCGGCCTCGCTCAAGTCTTTCCGAGGTGTAAGGTTGCGCTATCAACAGCTCATCCGGGTCGAAGGGGATGTGATAGGTACGCGTTTCCCTATGGGAGGTATTAATAGAGGTTTCGACCATGGCACCTATACCGGCAGACACCCAGCTGTTAAAATTATACCGAGCCTGAAGCGGGACGATACGCAGCTGTAGAAACCTTGAGTTCATATACTGGTCGTAGCTCGTATAGGACCGTATTTGGGGCCGGTCGGTCCCTGGTATGGGAACTTCCATTTCTCCCGATTCTTTGATGCCCTGGACATTTGAAGTGGCCTGGTAGGTATTGGCATACAGTTCCACCTGCCAATAGAGCTTTCGATAAGGCGCCAGAGGAGCCAGGCCAACCCCGAACAGCATTCCGGGGTTCATCGTGGCCTGTCTATTATTCCATTGCTCGGGGGCCTGAAGGAAATGATGGTACCCCGCGAATACAATCGGGGAAAGGCTTTTGCGGAATCGCCCGGTTGCCACGTTCGTGGTAATGGGGTCGTTTTTATCAAAGAAAATGTTGGTCTGGGCTTTAAATGGCCGGTTAGGCAAATTTTTTTCGGGGCGAATGCTAAAACGAATAAACCCTTGTGTGCTATCCTTGTCGTGTACATCAGGGGCTTTGGAGCCAGGAAGTGCGATATCTTTGAAATGGAATACCAAGGTGTCGCTTCCCTTGATTTCATAGTAGTAACACCCGGTACTTTCCGGGGTTAAACATGTATCGCATCTGGGGTATAAGTTAAGCAGTTCGATCGTCGACAGATCGAGCACCTCAGGAAGCTTTACCTCCAGCCGGATATTTTTTGCATCGCCTTTACCGTCATTTTGGAATTGCACTTTATACGTAAGTTTCTTGCGCTTGGCCAAGGTTCGATAGTTGATCTGAGACTGCTTTATCGACATTTTGTTGGGATCGTGCGAGGTGACGATCGGTACATCCAGCTGGTGGATCCGGGCAGGTCCTTTTTCGGGGATAAATACCCCGGTAATGGTGACCGTAGCATTGGTGTCTGCCAGCATTTCGGGCGTAATGTCCAGATTGATCAATGAAAACTGCGCATCGGAGGCCCCATCTACCTCATACCCGGTGATGGTTTTATAACTGCTGTAGAGTTCGGAGAAATAATCGACGGCCTCGTCCCCTGAAAAATTCAACTTCTCGCGCATCCCGTAGTCCGGACTGCCACTTCGGGTGATCGATGCCGTAGACACATTGGCCCAAAGGCTTTCTAAGGACTGGGTTTCTTCCATAGGAATAACTTGTTCCCCATAATAGGTGGATTGGCCGGCAAACCGAAACCCCTCAGGATCAAAAATTTTCTCATTGGTCAACAAAAAAACTGATCCTTTTTCAGTGGTTTTTATACCGGCAACAACCACCATATCCTGGCCAGGCAAGGCATTGGCATTTTTGATCAACTTGAAAGTGTCGTCTGTATTGAAAAAATGCTGTTCGGCAACCGAGGCAACTTGCTGGGATCCGGCTTTGGCCGAATCGACTTTAATCTTTCGGGTAGGTCGCTTGGGCCGGGGACCATTGTCGTAGTTGTTTACCGCGTAAAGCGTTACCGCGTACTCGCCGGCCTTGGCGTACCGGTGCCCGGGCGCTTCAGCGGTACTGAAATGCCCATCTCCGAAATCCCATAGATAAGTGTAAAAGGGATCCCGTCCTCCCGGGATACCCGCCAGCTCCGGTAACTCCGGTTTAAACATAATCCGGTCGCTCATAAATTCGACGTTTATACTTGCTTCTAAGGTATCTACTTTGCTCGCAAATACCGAGGTAGTCATGAAAAGCAATACGCAGATAACCAGATAAATGTTTGGCTTCATATAAAAGGTTGTTTTAGCACTTCGTCGGAAAATTAATAAAAAACTTTTACTTTTACGGCTTTATATCCATTTTATTGCTTCATAGATGCATCCTGACCAACGATTTATTACCTACTTGCAATGCAACGATAATCAAGGCATCGCAGAAATTTACACCTTATATGCACCTAAGATCGCGCGCATGATCCAGTATAACAGCGGGGATGCCGCGGATGCTGCGGACATTATGCAGGAAGCCTTGATGGATATCTGCCGAATGAGTGCCGATGGTAAATTTAGACTAACCTGTCCTTTCGAGGCTTTTCTGGTGATGGTGTGCAAACGCAAATGGTTGAATGTAATAAAGAAAAAATCGGGTAGCCCGGTAACAAAATCCATTGATGATGGATTTATCATTGATAAGAGCGATGAACAAGAGGCCGAGCGGCACACCCAACAGTTGGAGCGGGAACGTACAGTGATGCAAGTACTCAGCAGCATGGGTGAGCGGTGTCGTGAAATCATTCAGGCTTGCATGGGGAAAGCACAGCAGGAGCAAGTTGCACAACAACTTGGACTTACCTATGCATACCTTAGAAAGAAAAAAAGCGAATGCATGGCGGAATTGGGTCGATTGGTGAAAGCGCATCCTTTGTTTAAACGATAATTGATTATGGCAAATTATTTCGACCAGATACAAGACTATTTGGATGGCGCACTTACCGCCGAAGATCAGCAGATATTTGAACAACAACTGAAATTAGACCAGCCCCTGCAAAAGGAGGTGGATCTCCAGCGTGAACTGCAGGGGGTTTTAAAGAAGCACAGGCAGGCCGAAGACGCATTGTCCGCATTGGAACCTACGTTGAAGCAAATGGGCGCCCAGCACTTTGATGTTCCCCGGGCCAAAAAGCGGGGGATCATCCGATACCTGATACCGCTTGCTGCTGCGGCTTGTTTACTGGCCGTCTTCAATTATATGGAATTCTTTGTGCCCCATTTTGAAAACCTGCCCGAAATGCCCACTTCGGTTACCCGGGCCGGGGGCGTAGATACGGTATACCAACAGGCGGCGATGGCATTCAATGCTGGCGAGTATAGTCGTAGTATTGACCTGCTGAATCCCATGATTCAGGAAGATTCTACCGTCGTACGGTACCGGTTTTACCGAGGATTGAGTTATCTGGGCCAGGCTAAATACCAACGGGCCCTAACGGACCTTAAATCCGTTGCAGAGGGAACCTCGGTATTTGTTGACGGCGCCTGCTATTTTGCTGCCGTAGCCCTTTGGAAGCTGGATAATAAAAATGCGGCACAAGCTTATGCAATACGGGTAAGGGAAGGAAGTACCCATCACCAGAAGGCCGTTAAGCTTCAGAAACGACTCCATTAACGTTTTTTTTATTTTTTTGTTAAAAGTGGCGGCCTTACTTAAACGGCGTGGAACCCTACACAAACATTGGCTTGGCACTCAGTTATTGGTCAGAAGCAAGGGATATAGTTCTATTCAGTCACAAGTCCCCCTTTCCCCCAGATACTGTGAGTCAGTTTTTTTCGGGGAATATGGGTTTTAGATCAATAAGGCTACACATCTTGAAGTCAAAACATACAAAAGCCTGCAAATTAAACGTTTGCAGGCTTTTTGTTTTTTACAGCATCCTGATTCATTCAATTATTCGCATAAAAACAGTGAGTAATTCAGTGAGTCAATCCCTGACCTACCGCTACTCACTGAAAGCACATTAAGTTGTTGAATGACAACCTGTTCAATAACTAAACATCTTGACTACCATAGGCTGCAAGGCTAATTTTGTTTCACCATAAATGATGTATTATCATGAGTACAAATTATTCCTTGCTCTTCTACTTGAAGAAACCAAAAAACTATGTGGGTGGTATGAAACCCATCTACATGCGTATCACCGTGGCCGGTGACCCCAAGGAAGTGTCCACCGGCCGTGAGTGTGACCCCGTACGGTGGAACGCCAAGGCCAACCGTGCCAAGGGCACCAAGGAGGACATCCGTGGCCTGAATGCCTACCTCGACACGCTGGAGCGAAAGGTGGCCGATGCCCACCTGCAACTCGTAAAGGACGGCACGGAAATCACCGCCGAATCGCTGAAACTGAAATACCTCGGCAAGGACGTGCAACGGCGGTATTTGATGGAAACGTTTACCGAACACAACCGGAAGATGGAAGCGTTGCTTGGGAAAGGTTTCAAACCCAACACGCTGAAAGGCTACAACACTTCTGTTGCACACCTGACCTCCTATCTGGAAAAATGCCATGGTGAAACGGACATCGAGATCCGGCACATCGACCATGCGTTCATCACAGGTTATGAGTTTTTCCTCCGCTCTGACATGGAATGCAGTGCGGTGTCGGCGGCCAAGTACATGAAACACCTGCGTAAAATCATAAACCAGTGTCTTGCACACCGATGGATTACGGAAAACCCCTTTGTGTTCTACAAAACGAAGGCCAAGCCAAGGGAAAAGGAATTTCTCACGCCCGATGAACTGGACAGGATAGCCCAAAAGGAATTTTCCATAACAAGGCTCTCTCATGTGCGCGACATCTTCGTGTTCTGCTGCTATACGGGGCTGTCATACGCCGATGTGCGGAAACTGCAAAAGACGGGCATCGCCAAGGGTATTGACGGCAGATTGTGGGTGTTGACCAGCCGGGAGAAAACGGAAACTTCCTCCAACATCCCGCTGCTTCCGCAAGCCTTGGAAATCATCGGACGCTATGCGGACTATCCCCCATGCGTAGCAAAGGGGATGGTACTTCCGGTATTGAGCAACCAAAAGATGAACAGCTACCTGAAAGAGATTGCCGACCTGTGCGGTATTACTAAAAAGCTGACATTCCACATGGCGCGGCACACATTCGCCACCACGGTGACACTGGCCAACAACGTGCCGATAGAAACGGTATCAAAAATGCTGGGGCATACCAACATCAAGACCACCCAGCACTATGCCAAGCTGCTGGACACGCGGATTAGCAGCGATATGGAAAAACTAAAAGAAAAGTTAGGATTCCGTACAAACATTTCATTATCGGCTCATTAACGGTTCTTATTAGCTCATATCGGCTCACTATTGGTTCTTATCGGCTCGTATCGGTTCATTTCAGTAGCCTTGTTTTTAAATCTGCACACACCAGGGCATTTTCACCGCTTAGGCCACCGAACGCAAGGCGGGGGAATCGGGTCAAGGGCGCCGGAGGGCAAAGGCCTGCGGGCAGCGGCGTTTATATACCCTTGACCTTTCCCACGCCGAGGGTAATTTTGGCCGGGCGGTGCAAAGGCCGGATGCCCTGAACCACCCGTAAAATTCACCGCCTGATACCCCGTGACTGCGCTTTCTTTTTCCGTTTGCGCCGCTTCTCCTCCTCCTCGATGGGGCTTTGCTGCTCACCCGCTCCCTCCACCGGAGCCATCAGTAATCCCAATAGGTCGGCAGCCATACTGCCCGTGGTGGCCAGCATTTCGCCCACACTTTCGAACATGCCTTGGGTAACATCATGCGCCAGTTCCATTGCCAACCGTTGACTCTGCGGATGCCGCCTCGTCAATTCCGTGAGCGTGTGCATCTGTGCCTTTTGCCGTGCTGTACCGTTCTTCATCGTATTGGCATATTGCAGGCTGTCTTTCAGGTTACGCTCGAAGTCGAACAGTTCATCGAACAGCGTCTCGCCCGACTGCTTGAATGCGGTGCGGTCGAACTGCCCCAGCTTTTGCGAATGGGCTTTGTTTTTGCCACGTGACGTATTCTGCGGGCTTAGCTTGATACGGTTCGTGATGTCCTTACGGCTCACGATGATCTGGACGTGCATCTGCCGCCCCTCCTTGCGTTCACCTTTTTTCTTTTGCCCGTTTTTCACCTCTTTGTCGTTGTGGCTGTAATAGCGGTAGCTTTCCAGCTTGCCGAACCAAAGCAAATCCCGATGGTTGTTTATGCCGAGGCGTTTGAAGTTACGGGCGTATTCGTCCATTACCCTCATGGCAAATTCCTTTAGGTTTTCTTTTGCGCCGTCCTCGCCGTATTGCGACACAAGGTGCGCCAGTTCCTTTTGGCTGGGGCTGATGTTGATGAGGAAGAATTTGCTGTCTTCCCTACCCAGCTTCGCCACGTTGCGGTCGATACCCATCCGCACCTCGTGGGGTTTGATGTCTCTGGCCATTCCGTTGAACCAATGTTCCGGTTTATTTTCATTTGCGTTTTCCGGCTTCATCCGGTTTTCCTTTTCGAGGTAATGCACCAATGCTCCGCTACTGCCCTTGTTATCTCCCGTTTCCGATTTGGTAATGTTGATGTACATGGCCTTACGTTACAGGTTGTCCAACGATTGCCTTGTATGCTTGGCCAGTTCCTCCTTTTTGGCCGCCGATACAGGCCAGCCCAAGGCTTCACGCTGGGTGATGTAGTAGTCCAGTACCTGCCGGAACCTGGACTTCAATGCCTCCTTTTCCCGCATACTGCCGAGCATCTTTTTCAACGTGCCGTCCACCAGTTTCAGGTAGCCGATGGTTTCCCTGCCCATGATGGTTGCCTCCGACTGCCCCATGCCGATGTTCTTCAAAAGCGGGCTTTGCGTTTTGGCGATGGCCATCAGTTCTTCCATTGCCGAATACATAGGCACCAGCAGGTCACCCTCCTGTTTGCGGATGAACGAGAGGATGCGGCTGATACCGCTTGACAGTTCCTTTTTCAGCACCTCGTCGTTCAGGTCGGCGGGGTCTTTCTTGCTTTTGTAGAAATAATCCACCATCTGCATGACCACTTCCCGCTTGGTGCGGCCAAGTTTCCGCGCAAGCAGGGTGAGCCGTTCGTCCACCGCCTCGGGGAAACGGACGGATTTCTTGTTCTCGTCAATCCTGACCATTTACCCCTCCCTCCGTGCGGATGATGAACCTGAACCTGCTGCCCTTGGCCGGATGCCACGAGGGACGGTACTCCACATAACCGTAGGCCACCAATTCCGACAGGCACTTGTGGTAGGTGGCGATGGAGCGTATCCGCGAGAAGCGCATCAGCTTCCTGCGGCTGGCGTGGAAATGGCGATGCGGATTGCCGCAATCGTGGTGGTAAAACAACGCCGCCACCAAACCGATGTGCGTGGGCAGCAAACGCCCGTCATCGCCAATCCGCTCAAAGAACGCGCTGAACGCGTGCTTGGGCAATTCCATCCGTTCACCCATTGCCGTTACCTCCCTCCATCATTTTCCTGATGTCCTCCCTGCGGTAGTACATGCTGCCGCCCAACTTGCGGTACGGCAACGTGCCGCCCGCACGGAGGTTCTGCAACGTTCCGGGCGATATGCCAAGTAGCCTGCGCACCTCGGCACTTTTCAGCCACTCCCTGCCAAGATTGTCTTTTTCCCTGTTTCCGATGATTTGTTTGAACTCATCCAGCATTTCCCGTTTGAACTGCCGGAGGTCTTCCCGTGTGACGATGTCTATTTCCATATCCTTATCATTATATTCCCATATCCGTATATCCCGATAGCGGGATATTGATTTACGCCCTTTACGGGGCGCACGGTATACGGCCAAGTATACCGGAACCTTGCGCTGGTGCTATCCCAGCGCATTGGGGTATCCCCGGAGGATACCCGAAACCCCCATAGCGATAGCGTGGGGGCAAGCAAGTAGGGCTATGCCCAACTTCCGCTTGCTCCATTCCCATCGGGGAATGGCAATTTGGCGGAATGTGCAGTCGGCACGGCTTGCCTCGGCAACCAAACGGGATTGCTCCCGGCATTGCCACCGGGCATCACCCGCTCCGTTGGGACAAAGTTGGGGGATAAAACAGGGATATGAATGACCAAACGAGGCGGCTTGGTCATGTTCGGGGATTGAACGGGTAGATGATTAGGCGGGGACGATGCGGAACAACTTCCTGCCATCCGGCACCTGCGAACCCTTTATCGGGGCTTCGCCCTTGCCCACGAAATAATTGCGTGCCGTATCCAATGGGATTTCCTTGCCGCCGTGGTTGAAGTATTTCGCCACCAGTTTGTAATACGGGCTGTGGTGGTCGCTTTTGAGCAGCTTCCTCCCATTGGGCAGTTCCACTTCGCGCAGTTGCTGGATGAGGTCGGTGAGGGTGGGCAGGTAGCCGTCCTCCACGTACACTTTCTGCGCAACCCCATATTTTGTATGCGCTTTCAACTGTTCTTCCAAATCTTGGATATGGGCTTCGAGTTCGGCTATCTTTCCGTCTTTTTCTTTCAGCAGCACATCGTTTGGCCTAATGTTCCATTTATCGTGTGTGTCGAGGTATTGCTGGAATTCGGTAAGTTTCTCAATGTTTGACAAATGCCGGGGATGCTCGGATGAGAACGGGTCTTTCCGCTCGAAATATTCAATCCGTTTCTGCACGATGTGCCACACGTGGGAAAGGAAATCTTTTTCGGTACCCCGACCTGTAGACCGGAAATGATTCAGGTGGTAGGTGTAATAGGTTTCGAAATCGGCTTTTTCCAATCCGTAGATTTTGAGCAGGAAATGGTTGTTGCCATACCCCCTCTTCAAACCAAGTATGTTGCCAACATCAAACGGATGCGGGGAAAAATCAAAACGTTTTCTGCTTTTGAAGTAATTTAATCCCATTGTGATAATCTTTAAATCTGTAGCTACAAAATCCTGTCCAACGGGCTTTTGATTGCATTCACTTGCGCATTGCCGACTTTTGCATAAAGCATCGTGGTCTTGATGTCGTTGTGACCAAGTAGCTGCTGAATGAATGATATGTCCGTGCCGTATTCCAGTAAATGTGTGGCGTAACTATGCCGCAAACCGTGTATCCCTATCGGCTTGTTTACCTTTGCGGCCATCATCGCATTCTTGAACACCGCTTGGACACTGCGGACGGAATACCGCCCTCCGTACTGACCTTCAAAAAGGTAAGTTTTAGGATGGTACGCTTTATAATACTCCCGTAGCAAATCCAGCACTGCGGTCGGTAGCGGTACATACCGGTCTTTCTTTCCTTTGCCTGCTTCGATAAGTACCTGCATCCGTCCACTGTCGATGTCACTCACTTTCAGATTGACAACCTCACTTACTCGCAATCCCATTCCGTAGCACAGTTGCAACATCAGCAAATGCTTCTGGTTTCGTACCGCGTCGAATATCCGTTTTACTTCCTTTTGGCTCAACACCTTTGGCAAAGTGGATGGCTTCTTCGGCCGTGGGATTTCGGCAAAGAAGCCCGGTTTATGGAGCACCTGTTCAAAATAGAATTTGATGGCGTTGAGCCTGCTGTGCAATTGATTTTCCGAAATCTTCAATGTATTGATGCAATAAAGGATGTAAGCACGGAGACGGTCGTAGCCCAGCGAATCAACTGGCACGTCCTTCACCACATACAGTAACTGTGCAAATTCAATCATGTAGGTCTTTATGGTGGAGGGGCTGTAGGCTTTCATCTGCAATACCTCTTTCATACGTTGAAACTCCCGTGCATTCACGGGTGACAATTTGGACAATACCCCTTTGCCAACCGGTGGGATTTTCATCCCAAACAGTGTCCGGAAATGGGTGTTGTCCGGTACATACCAGCACTTTTCAGACCTGCTCCACCTGCCTTTCAGCGATTTGACCAAATCAATCTTTGCTCGGTCGTATTTGAAATCTATCCAAATGACTGCGGCATCCTTATGTCTACCTTCCCGAAAATCAAAACCAGAAAAATCAACAACTTCCATACTGCGTATTTTGTATTATCTACCAAAGCAAATCTAAGAAAGTTATGCAAAATGCGCAATAGATAGAATCTGATAAGGTTAAAGCAAGACACTTAAAAACAACCATTTACAAGAACAAATAGAAAAGAATTTGACATCTTTGTATGCAGAAGATTATTGCGTATATTTGGGAGTTATCAGCAATCCTACTGAAACCCGTCTCTAAAAGAAAAAACCGAAAAGGTCACCATAAATAGTTTTTATGAATATTGCATATTTACAATATTTTTTGAATGAAAGCGAATGAAAAAGAGCGAACGAGATATATTAAAACGGAGCGAAGAAATTACCGAAAATTATTTTCAGCTTTTAGACAACCATATTGAAGATGTTGTTTTGGGAAAAACTGAAGAATTTATGGAAATCAATCAAATTGCCAGCGCATTATTTATTTCTCATAAACATTTAACAGATACCGTTCAAAAAGAAACTGGAAGTCATCCTTGTCATTTTTATGACCTTAAAATTCTTGATGAAGCCAAAAAAATGCTTTTAGAAACAGATAAAACTATTTCTGAAATTGCAAAAATATTGACATACGATCCATCGAATTTTTCTAAGTTCTTCAAAAAATTTATTGGTAAAACTCCTGGACAATTCCGAAAAGAAAACAAAAAATAAAAACTTCCGAAAAGTTCACCACGATTTATATTTTTTGCTTAGCCATCTTTGCTAAATCAATTGTATAACATTTAAAATCAAACAAAATGGCAAGAAACGATGTAAATGGAAAAGTAGTTTTAATTGCAGGTGGTGCAAAAAATTTAGGTGGCTTACTAAGCCGTAATTTTGCGGCTAAAGGAGCAAAAGTGGCTATCCACTACAATAGCGACAACACAAAGGCGGAAGCCGAAAAAACATTGGCAGATATCATAAACGCAGGTGGAGAAGCCTTTTTATTCCAAGCTGATTTGACAGATGTAAAAAACATTACAAAGTTTTTTGATGCAACTATTGAAAAATTCGGAGGAATTGACATTGCTATTAATACGGTTGGAAAAGTATTGAAAAAACCTTTCGCAGATACCACCGAAGAGGAATATGACAGCATGAACGACATCAATGCGAAAGTTGCTTATTTTTTCATTCAGGAAGCAGGCAAAAAACTAAACAATAATGGAAAAATCAACACAATTGTAACTTCGTTATTGGCTGCATTTACAGGATATTATTCTACTTATGCAGGTGCCAAAGCTCCAGTAGAGCATTTTACAAGGGCTGCTTCCAAAGAGTTTGGTTCAAGAGGAATTTCTGTAACTGCCGTTGCTCCAGGACCAATGGACACGCCGTTTTTCTATGGACAAGAAAGCGATGATGCCGTAGCCTATCACAAACAAGCCTCTGACTTAGGTGGACTTACAGACATTAAAAACATCGCACCTTTGGTTGAGTTTTTAGTAACCGATGGTTGGTGGGTTACTGGACAAACTATTTTTGCAAACGGAGGCTACACAACAAGATAAAATAAAATTTAATATTTTGAAAAGGCAAATGACTTAGTTTTTTGCTTTTTTTAAATTTAAAGATTATGATTTTAAAAATTCTCAATTCAGCATTGATTTTATTTGCGGTGTTTATGGGTGCCAAGCACGGATGGAATATGCTCACTGCAAAACCAGAAATGCTCGAAATGTTTGGTAAATGGAATTTTAGCAAAAATGCTGTAATGATTAATGGTGCAGTTACCTTATTGGCATCTATATTAATCCTTTTTCCGAAAACATTCGTGTGGGGAAACTTTCTAATGGCAGCGGGAATACTGATGATTATCTGTTTGCAGTTGCTCAACAAAGACTTGAAAGGCGTGGCGATAGAAATCCCATTTCTGTTACTCAATTTAATCATCATTTATTTACAACACCCATTAAAATCGAATGTGTTATGAGAAAATTTCTAATCATTTTGTTTTCCTCTTTTTCACTTACGGCGTGTGGACAAACACAAAACACCAATCAAACAACAAATAAAAAATCAGAAAAAATGCAAGACGAAACCCTATTAAAACCAGTAAAAACTTTGATGGAAGCGATGCAAACAGAAAATGCCGAATTGATCAGAGCTCAATTTTCGGAAACAGCCACTCAAGCCTATGGTTCGGATGGAGTGATGAAAACAGCCGAAGAAACCAAAAAATGGATTGAAAGTGATATCGTGGATCGCCAGGGCAAGGTTGCCAACCCTGAATATTCTGTGATAAGTGAAAATGAGGTTGTTGTCAAAGGGCAGTATTCGAGTGTAGGTTATACAAATAAGGCTAACTTTTTATTTACCGTTGAGAACGGATTGATAACAAGTTGGAGAATGAGATATTAAGTACGATAGTTTATTACCTATAAAAGGACTGCTGATAACATCGCATTGGCGAAATGGCGGTTTAAGGGAGAAATTGAAAGTTTCTCCTTTTTTTTGTCGCAACAGTCTTTTATATTTCCTTTTTTCATAAATTTAGAAAATAATAAAAGGCTGTTGCTTAGGTAAGTGCCAGACTGAAAGTTTAGGTTTTCTAATCCGCCACTATCGCCAATACGCGAACCGTTGGGGCACATGCAAAAAAGACAACGGACACATTGACAATGACGAGTAACAAAAGGCATATCGTTTTACAAACCGACTTTACGACCGGACTAACTCGACTTGACCAACATTGCAACTGGACAACGACAGAGACGACTGACAAAGAAGAAAAAAGAAAAAGCCCCCGCTTCGCATTTTTGAAAATTTCTGTCAACGCGCATTTGGCACATCCCGCTTTCCCAACACACATAGCCAATACGACAAAAAGCGGGAAGAGCCAAATTTTACCAACGCTCAATCTTGAAAAATTAATCAACTTTGGTTAAATTTGCAACCGTGAAAATTCTCTCAATCATACTTTCAATCTACATCATTGCACTCAATGTGCAGCCAATAATGGATATGGTTGATTTGGGTAACGAAGACATCTGTATCGCATCCATTCACAATTCAGATGCAGAGAACCAGCAACCAACGGAGAATGATGAAGACGGCTGTGATGACCTTTGTAATCCTTTCATGTCCTGCACAACATGCCTCGGATGTACAGTTCCAGTTGCTATTTTATTTTCGGAGCCATTCGAAAATCATGAAATACAACTGACCTTCTACAAGAATTTCCATTCCCTTCAATATTCCGGTTCCATCTGGCAGCCGCCTAAGATTGGATAATGTTTAAAGTGTATTCGGCATAAATGCTGAAAGCGGTGCTACGCACCGCCAAGCTATTTTTTAACATTATCAATCTTAAAACAATGACAACAAAAAGCATTTTGCTGCTATTGGCGGCATTTAATATAAGTTCTGTATTCGCTCAGAACACTTTCGAAGCAATTATAACAGACAGCGAAACTCAGCAACCACTGATTGGGGCAACTGCGGTTTTAAAGGGAACAACCAAAGGCAGCACTGCTAATCTGGAAGGTTTATTGTCAATTGAAAATATTCCTGATGGCAAGCAAATTATTGTCTTTAGCTACATTGGTTATGAAACCAAATCAGACACCTTTAGTTTTCCTCTGACACACACCGAACCTTTTCAAATTGAGTTGAACCCCAAAGCCGGTGAATTAGAGGAAGTTGTTATTTCTTCTACAAGAAGCACCCGAACTATTCAGGAAATTCCTACCCGAATGGAATTCATTGGCTTAGAGGAATTAGGAGAAAAAGCCAATATGAAAGCCGGAGATATTCGAATGCTCTTAAGCGAAAGTACGGGCATTCAAACTCAGGTAACTTCTGCAACATCCGGCAATGCTTCTATTCGTATTCAGGGGCTGGATGGGCGCTATACTCAAATTCTAAAAGACGGTTTTCCGCTTTTTTCAGGTGCAGCAAGTGGGCTGGGTCTTTTACAAACTCCACCACTCGACCTCAAGCAGGTGGAAGTTATCAAGGGTTCGGCATCAACACTTTATGGAGGTGGAGCAATTGCGGGCTTAATAAACCTGATTTCCAAAACACCTTCTGAGGAAAGAGATTTACTTTTTCACCTGGATGTAAACTCTGGGAAAGGGTTTGACCTGAACGGATTTTATTCCAAGCGTTTCGAGAAGGTAGGCACTACCATTTTTGCTTCACACAACAGAAGTTGGGCTTATGACCCTGCGGGAATAGGCTTATCTGCCATTCCACAATACGAGCGTTATGTATTGAACCCAAAGCTGTTCCTTTATTTCAGCGAAAAAACAAAATTGAACTTTGGAGTGAATGCAACAGTGGAAGACCGGTTGGGAGGAGATCTTCAATTCATTGAAGGTGAGGGAGACAACATTCACAGCTATTTTGAGGAAAATAATACGCAACGCTATTCCACTCAATTAAGCTTAGACCATAGGACAGGTAACGGATTGTTCAATTTTAAAAACAGCGTAAGTTATTTTAATCGAAGTATATCAGTCCCTGATTATAATTTTGAAGGAACACAGTTAGCCACATTTTCAGAAGCAAGTTACGCCTGTGGCAATGAAAAGTTTGAATGGGTTACAGGATTAAATCTTTGGACTGACCATTTTGATGAAAATCAACTGGACACCTTTCAAACCCGCGATTACAACTTGAACACCCTTGGAGCTTTCGCACAAACCTCATGGAAAGCCACTGAATGGCTAAACCTTGAGACAGGATTGAGAACTGATTATGTTTTTGATTATGGTGTTGTCTTGCTTCCCCGAATTTCTGCTTTATTTAAAATTTCACCAAAGTTATCTTCGCGTATTGGTGGAGGTTTTGGCTATAAGGCACCTACCATTTTCACGGAAGAAAGTGAGCGCATACAGTTTCAAAATGTCTTGCCCATTAGCAGCAATAACAATGAACTTGAACGTAGCTATGGGGGAAATTTTGACATTAATTACAAAACCATTATTGGCGAAGAAGTCAGTTTCAGCATTAACCAACTTTTCTTCTATACCTATCTGGACAATCCATTGCTACTTGAACTACAGACAAGCGGCCTATACCAATTTGTCAATACTCAAGGCTACATAGATACAAGAGGAACCGAAACGAATATGAAGATAGCATATGACGACTTTAAATTGTTCTTGGGTTATACATTCACCGATGCAAGGCTGCATCAAGGTGGCACAGTGAATGAAGCTCCTTTAACTCCAAAGCACCGCATCAATTCAGTGCTATTCTATGAAGTTGAAGAAAAATGGAAAATAGGGTTAGAAGCATATTATTACAGTCCTCAAAAGCTGAGCGATGGAACTACCGGACAGCAATATGTCATTGCCGGATTTATGGCTGAAAAGCTTTGGGAGAATTTTTCCATCTACCTGAATTTTGAAAATTTCCTTGACGCAAGACAAACCCGCTTTGACACAATTAATACAGGCACGGTCACCAATCCTGTTTTCAGGGACATCTATGCACCACTCGATGGTTTTCTTATTAACGGAGGAATTAAACTCAAACTTTAACGGCATGAAGAAAACAGTTTTTAAAATTCAGAAAATGGACTGCCCCAGTGAAGAACAGATGATAAGAATGAAACTGGAAGGGGACGACCAGATAAAGTCTCTTGATTTTGACCTTGAAAATCGAAGGTTAGAAGTTTACCACACCGGGACTTATCAATCTATATTGGCTGCCTTGGAAAGTCTAAACCTGAATACAACGCAAGTTTCTTCCGAAGAAGCGGAATTGGCTCCTAATACACCTTCTGACAAAAAAGAAAAGAAACTGCTCTGGGCAGTTTTACTCATTAACTTTTCCTTTTTTGCCATCGAACTAACCACAGGATTGGTTGCAAACTCAATGGGGTTGGTAGCGGACAGTTTAGACATGCTTGCGGACAGTATCGTTTATGGACTATCACTATTAGCAGTAGGTAAAATAGTTTCAAGAAAGAAAAAGGTTGCAAGGTTTGCAGGCTATTTTCAAATAACCCTTGCTATTATAGGTTTTGTAGAAGTCATCAGACGTTTTGTTGGTGAAGAAAAAATGCCTGACTTCCAAACTATGATAATCGTCTCAATACTCGCATTGATTGCGAATGTAATTTGCTTATTTCTACTTCAAAAGGGTAAGAGCAGTGAAGCACACATGAAGGCAAGTATGATTTTTACTTCCAATGACATCATAATTAATACTGGCGTAATTGCGGCCGGACTTCTGGTGAACTGGTTAAACTCAAGCTATCCGGATTTAATAATCGGGACTATCGTATTTCTTGTAGTAGCAAGGGGAGCGTACAGGATAATGCAACTTTCTAAATAGTGCCAACGCATCAGTCACACACATTGGCTGGCCACTCAGAGCCGACCCGCAGACCAAAGCCAGCCAAAGAGTGTGCCTGCCCAACCCGAGAAAAGAAATTTTCAAAAATGCCCCACGCGACTAAAAAGAAAGACAAAACAATAGTACGAACAGACAAGAATAAGACTTTGAGCCGGTTGACACTGTGGACAGAAAACAAAAAGAATGAAAAGCACGATGCCCCAACAAAGTGTATAAGCAATAGCGCGTGAAGTGCTAAATTTAAGGTCAGTGCATTTAATTAACTTTGGTGGTAGCCGGACAGGTAACTGCCTTGAAATCCGCTACTGCTCATACACAGAGCCGTTATGTGTCAGGCAAGGACACCCCGCAAAACGACAGAGCCATAGTATATGAAAATTGAAACTTACAAAATCAACGACATAAAAGTTGCCGAAATTATTACGGACGAAATTATTCTACGAACTACCGAAGACGGATTAGATTTATTGGGTAATCTATATTATCAAGGGTTTGATAAAATCATTATTTACGAAAAGAACATTACCCCCGACTTTTTTGACCTAAAAACTAAAATTGCAGGAGATATACTTCAAAAATTCACACAATATCAAATGCCATTGATAATTGTTGGAGATTTTTCAAAATTTAAGAGTAAGAGTTTAAACGATTTCATTTTTGAAAGCAATAAAGGAAAACAAATCAACTTTGTCGGTTCTCAATCGGAAGCAATAAAAGCATTGACAAATTGAATAAACAACATTTCATACTTAGACAAGGGCAGACAAACGACTTGACTGAACTGCAAAAATTATTTGTGGACACAATAACGACAATTTGCACCGCTGACTACGACAAACAACAAATTGAAGTGTGGATTTCGAGCGTTGAAAACAAACAACGTTGGGACGAAATTTTGACAAAGCAATTTGTTTTAGTTGCTCAACACGCAGACAAAATCGTTGGCTTTGCGACACTTGACAACGGAAATTACTTTGACTTTTTATATGTTCACAAAGACCACCAACGACAAGGAATTGCACAGCGACTACTTGACGGCATTGAAACCGAAGCAAGACGACTAAAACAAACCGTTTTGACTTCTGACGTTAGCAAAACCGCAAGACCGTTTTTTGAAAAGAATAACTTCAAAGTTTTGACAGAACAAATTGTAAACAGAAAAGGAGTAAATCTGACTAACTATAAAATGACGAAAACGCTTGACTAAATGCCCGAACACATAACATCAGGTTTGCGTCAGGCGGGCGGACGTGGTAAATTGAACATCAGTGCTTTTTATTAACTTTGGTGCAAGGTTGAACGTTTGTGCTTCTAATCCCGCCCGAACGCAAACCTGCCGGCCGTTGTGGGCAATTTAAGAACAACAACCAGCGGACTAACACCAATTCTTCCGACTTAAATTTTAGCTTCCAGAAAAAAAATTGATAAAATTTGCGAAACCGAAAAGTTGCGCATAAATTTGCAACTAATTAGTTTCCTAAGTTAAATAACAACAATATGAGAAGAGACATTTTTCAGGCAATCGCAGACCCGACAAGACGGGCGATTATTGCACTCATAGCATTGCAGGCGATGACACCTAACGCCATTGCCGAGAATTTTGACACCACCAGACAAGCGGTTTCCAAACACCTTCGCATTTTAACCGAATGTGAATTAGTAACGCAAAAACAAGAAGGCAGAGAAATCTATTACTCCCTTGAAATCGAAAAAATGAAAGAAATCGATAAATGGCTGGAACAGTTCAGAAAGATTTGGGAAAACCGATTTGACAAACTTGACAATTTATTATCAAAACTTAAAAACAATAAAAATGAGCAGTAAAAACGTAGTAGTAGAACGTGTTTTTGACGCCAATATAGCATTGGTATGGAAAGCCTTAACTGAAAAAGAACTAGTGAAACAATGGTATTTCGATTTGAAAGAATTCAAGACTGTTGTTGGGTTTAAGTTTGAGTTTTGGGGTGGCGAAGAAGGTGGTAAGCAATGGAAACATTTGTGCGAGATAACGGAAGTTGTTCCAGAAAAGAAACTTGCTTACTCTTGGAAGTACGAAGGTTGTAGCGGGATGTCCTATGTAACGTTCGAGCTATTTGAGGAGCATAATGGCACGAAACTGAAATTGACACATTCAGGTATTGATAGCTTTCCTGCCGATATTCCTGAATTGGCCATTCATAATTTTGAAAACGGTTGGAATCAAATTATTAATGTTTCGCTTAAAGAATTTTTAGAAAAATAAATAGACAGTAATACTTTAAATCGTTATAAAAATCAATAGTATGAAATCAAAATTAATTTGGGCAAATTTTAGTGTAAAAGATGCCAAACGAACAGCTCAATTCTATACACAATTAGGTTTTACCCCAAACGGGTCGTTACAGAATAATCCAGAACTTGCCAGTTTCTTTTTTGCGGATAATCAATTTGTGATTCACTTTTTTGAAAAAGGTACAGGAATAGATAAATTTTTCCCATCAGGCTCGAAAACCGATGAAATTATTTTTACACTTTCCGCAGATAAAAAAGAAGAAGTACAGGAATTTGAAGCTAAAGTAAGAAAAGCTGGTGGAGAGATTTTTGAGAAACTACGAAGGGATGAATCTGGCTACTATGGTTTTGCATTTGCTGACCCTGATGGCCATAAATTCAACGTATTACTTATGGACAATATGTAAGTAATGACCAAAATATCGGCACTAGACCATTTAGCAGAATTATTAATTTACTAAATGGGTAAGACAATAAGCAAATTCAAACCAATAGTTAAAATAGATGGAATTCAATTCTAACAACAATATAGTTAAACGTTGTATTCAAGGTATGGCAATGGAAGAAATTAGCAAACCTGATGAAGCTAGTAAATTATTTTTTCAAGCTTGGAACGAAGCGACAAACGATTTCGAAAAATTTCTAGCAGCTCATTATGTAGCTCGACACCAAATTAAAGTGTCGGACAAATTAAGTTGGCTCGAAACAGCTTTGCAGTATGGTTTAAAAATAAATGACGACTCTGTTAAAAGTGCCTTCCCTTCACTATACTCAAAAATTGCCGAGTGTTATGAAGAATTAAACGACACAGACAATGTAAAAAAAAATTATGATTTAGCTATTTCTTTTAAGGGCAATCTGTCTGACAAAGGACCTTTCTATCACGGAACGAAAGCAGATTTAAAAGTAGGAGATTTACTGACAGCAGGCGGAAACTCTAATTACCAATCTGAATTAAAAATGAATCATATATATTTTACCGCTTTGATTAATGGAGCAGGACTTGCAGCAACATTGGCAAAAGGAAAGGGGCGTGAACGTGTGTATATGGTAGAACCAACTGGAAATTTTGAAAATGACCCAAATGTTACCGACAAGAAATTCCCAGGCAATCTGACACGCTCTTATCGTTCTCGTGAACCATTAAAAATTATTGGAGAAGTAACTGATTGGATTAAGCAAACACCAGAACAAATTGAAGAATGGCATAAAAAATTGTCGAAGAACAAAGGAAAAATTATTAATTGAAAAAATAAAAAACTGCCCACAACAACGTATATAAAAAATAGCGGTTTAATCGCTTAATCGAAAGAAAATAAACAAATTAAAGGTCAGTTATAAACCGAAAAGTTAAGGCATAAAATCCGCTACTTTTCATATACAAAACCGTTAATATTTCATTCCTACATCACAGAAATTTTGTATCTTAGCATTATAGCAATTGCAGCTAAAACGTATGTCAAACCAGTGAGTGATTCGGTGAGTTGGAAAAAGGGAAGTTTGTAAAATACTGATAAATAGATTGATAGAAAGTAGGTTCGATTCCCCTACGGAAGCGGTATTGTTGTTTGGAAAAGACCTTTTATGGCGGTCTCCCGTGCATGGGTCACCCAGCGGACACTAACCGTGATGTAATGGAAACAGATGGCTTTGACCCGCATCGTCGACGAGATACCCGGGGTTTTATTGGTAACTAGCACCTGGTTTATCCATTCGAATAAAGTGGTGCACATAGCCATCAAATACATATACGTGGTGTTGGCATCCATGTTCATGAAGGGCAGGCGACTGAGGTTGAAGTCATTCAGCAGATAGCAATTGGATTTCTCCGTATCACCACGCTGGTTATAGAATTCGATCACCTCCTTTTCAGAGCTGTTTCCATCATTGGTTATGATCACCTGGTAATGATACGACCGATTTTCAAAAGCATCCGGTTGGTTGCTTTTTTAATGTGCGCCCGGCAGGGCACAGACTCTTGGAGGTGGAAGTCATCTACAGGCCCGGTAAGGGAAACTGTTAGCCGAACGGCAAGGGTGTCCATCGCGAGGTGGAATCTGAAGGAAGCCGAAGGCAAGGCGCTGGCCTGACGAACAGGAATCGCATATAAGGCATCCATACCGGACAAGGAGGCGTGTATCTCTAAAATCCAATACTTATCCGGAAGGGATGAATGTATATGCGGCAGGTATAAGCGTGAAGGAGCAACCCGGATGGAGACATCAGGCTGAGCGATCAGGAGTCAATCGTGTGGTGCTACAATATAGGAGACCACATCGACACGCAGATCAGACCGAGAAAGGTGAAAAAGCACGGAAGGAGAGCCGTGTCGGTATTCAAGTATGGACTCGACTATCTGTCCGAATGCTTGCTGTCAGGGGGATTGAGCTCTGACAAAAGTTGGAATTAGGATGGATTTAAATAGTGCATTTTAACGCACTTTTAAGGGAATAAACTACTTCAGGGGGCAGAGTGAAATTCGATCGATAAATATCTTCTTCGTATTTAATCAGTATACGCTTGCCTGCCCAGGGATGCATAATATAAACAAACCGGAAATTTCTGAGTTAAATAGTTCGATTAAATGGGAAGCTTACAAAGAATGCGACCAATACCGACTGGTTTATGCGCAGCAACCTGCGTATTTAAAAAGGCATTCCAGGAGGTCTCATAGATCCGGCGCCGGCGATTAAGGAACTCTACCCAAAAAAAGCAGCACCGTGTTCCCGACACGATGCTGCTCAATGCATGGTTAATACTTGATGTTAATTCAGCATATTAATCTTCTCAACCAGATCATCCTTTGTCGTGGTATCCAGCGCATCGCTGTTGATGGCAATGGTCTTACCAGCTTCAATCGTCACCTTTTTGATGGCATACACCACCTCACCCTTGCTCTCGGAAACGAATATCACATGTACGTTTAAACCGATGGGTATAAAACCATAGTGCTCGGAAAAATACCCTTCTGCTGTGTTGTACATGTCCAGTTGTGCAAGCACATTCGGTTCGCCTTCATAGGCAAGAAACACACCTGAATTTTCGTTATCATATCCTTCAGGAACCACCACTTTGATTTGTGTTTTATCCCGGTCGTCGCTGTAAAAACGGTCTACATTAGTCCACCCAAATGTATCTTCCCAGATATCATAACGGGTGTGATGTTCGTTCGGGTTTACATTGGCCTCATTATCTTTTCTGGCTTCTTCCCAAACCAGGTTTCCGTCTTCATTAATCTGGCCTTTCCAGAGGATCATTTCATCATCTACGCCTCCAGTATGGTCTGCAGGCAGGGTTACAGAAAAGTAACAACTGGATTTCAGTATTTTATCTCCTTGCATGACTTTCAGGTTATACTGTCCGCCGGTAACTAAAGGAGCTGGCTTTCCGTCGTTATCCATATCCTTACCCATGACTGGTTTGTTCGCTGCCACCATATTTCCTCTGTCGTAAATTTCAACAAACGATAAGGTCACATCTCCAGTAATCACATTATCCTCCTCATCTCGCAAGCAACCAGGGTTAATGGTCACAACGGCACCTTTCTCTGAGGTGAATACAACACCTTCTTCTGCTTTAAATGTGGTTGTTTGGGTAAGATCCTGAAGTGCTTGATCTCTTAATTCTTGAAATTTAACTGCAGATGCAGGGGCTAAAATGAAGTCTGGGCTTGCTACATCTTCTTTATGGCATGATGCTAACACCGTCAGCATTGCGCCAATAATCAGGGTCATGTTAAACTTTTTCATCTCAATTTGATTTAATTCATTCCTACTCTTCAAAGGCTTTTCGGAAACCGCCTTCGCGGGATTATCCGCGGTTTTGTAGGTATATCAAGAGATGAAAAGGATTGTTACCCCTTTTTGTAAAAAACCTAAAAGTCGAAGTCTATATAAAAAAATAGGGATTAATAACTTGAAATACAATTAGTTAAATCCTTGTTTTGTTGCACCAGGATGGTAATACTAGTGACTCGGCCCACTAATATATGCAAGTTACCAATAGTACTCAAGAAATCACGCCATTGGCGAATAAATTTCATTTACCATGCGATTACACAATCCGGTTTGCCGGATTTTCTTGATAAATAACTGAGGTCGAGGAGTCCATTTGCCAAATACACGCACGCCGATATTGTCCTGGCCCTTTTTGCCAAGAGCCTGGCACAGAGTACATGCTTGGCAGATCTGGAAATAGTTAAGGCAAAATTGGTAGGGCAGCATTACTCCCCCATCCCTTCACCCGATACGGTGGAATATGTGTGTCAGCAATTGAAACGGCCCAATCAGGAAATAACCGTGGAATCGGAGGTTGTACATCAGTTGAACCATGACAACCGGCTCAACGGGCTGCTGGTCAGCCTTGCCCTCAGATGCAATCAGCTTAACGCATCCGATGGGCAATGCTATACCCTGGATTACGATAATGTGGTCATTGAAAATGAGAAACAGGATGCCCGGTTCAGTTACAAAAAAACTAAGGCATACCATCCCGGCTTCGCTTTTATCGGCCGCATCCCCGTGTACATAGAAAACTCTTGCAGGGACGTACCAAAGTCCTTTGGGATACCGATCTGGACAAGTTCAGACTATCTGCGGGTGCGGGTGCTTATGGAGCAATTCAGATTGTATTATACTTCAGCCTCGACGGTATCGCAATCATTCGATATATACTATATATAGGTTTCGGACAACTTTGGAAATGAAAAGCAGGTAAGTTTTTGGTTTAATAATAGCGATTAAATAAATAGAAGGTGACGCATCAAAAATAAGAAGCCACCTTTTTTAATTCCATTGTAATCGCTTTCTTTCTTTCCAATAGTCTGAACTTTCTATGCCGAAAGCGCTTAATTGTTTCATTTCAGACGATGATAGCGTAAATTGATTGGCTTTTAAATTTGACATCAGATGATTATTATCGTTGGTCCCGCTTAAGACCAATGCCCTGGGGAAACTTTCCATACAATATTGCATCGCAACGGCATCAATACCTACATGATATTTTGCGGCTAAAGTATTCATAAAAGTATAAAGGACGTTATACCCAGGATATTGTCTATTAGGGATTAATCTTCCGTTTGCCATTGCTTCTTTAATTATCAATCGGCCTTCTAAATGATCAAGCTTATTTTTAATTTTTTTAATGCTTTGCTCTAAAATGTTGAACGTACATTGAAATGATTGGAAGAGTTGTTCTCCGTCAATGAATATATCCATTGCATTTTGTAAAACTTCTACCTGATTATCTCCCGTGGTTGATAAACCAATATGGATTTTATGTGATTTTTTGATCGAATGTAGTCGGCTTAAAACTTCGGAATTTTCCAATACTCCACTTTCCAATGTCGCTGAATGAATTTGATAGATTTTCAAATAAGGCAATAATTTTAGGGAAACCGTCCACTGTTCGATTAGCTTATCTATAGAATGTTCTTTTACCTCGTGTTCCGTTGCGTTGGGGTCGAAGTCGGCAACATAGGTATATCCCCATTTAGTAGATACGGTTATCGCAGGATCATTTTTTTCTTTTAGCCAATCGATGAGTAATGATTCGGCTATGCCATAACCCGGCGATGTATCAAAATGCCTTATCCCATTTTTATAGGCGTTTTCAATGGCTGCTTTTCCTTTTTCTTTAAAATTCTCCAAAGAAAAAGACTTGTTGGATTCATCCTGTTTTATATTGATATATCGTGGCCTACCAATGGAAGCCATACCAAGACCTATTCTGTTTTGTTCAAGCATTGTCCGAAATTAACAAATTGGGTTCTAAGATTTGCCTTCGTTATGAAAAGATCTTGTCGATAATAGATGTTCGCCCGTGAAATTAATTGAAAGAATTGTTCCGAACTGACACATCCTATGGCCCTTTTGAAATTAGGAAAAATCATAATCAAAGTTATAGTTCGTAAGGCAAAAAAAGAAGGACCAGCAGGAATAGAGGTTTGCCACAACCTTAGAAGGTGTGAAACAATGATACACTATTGAATGTTAACGGCTATAATTTGTCAAAAAAACCGTTACAAATAAGTAACGGAAGAAAATTTTGCGATTCCAAAATTTGTTCATATATTGCTTCTGTAAGTCAGAAACGACGTTTTGACTCCGTAGCTCAGCTGGTAGAGCAACAGACTCTTAATCAGTGGGTCCAGAGTTCGATCCTCTGCGGGGTCCTTAAGGAGACACCAAGTAATGGTTGTCTCCTTTTTTTATGCCAATAAAAATCTGTGACCCAAACTGTTATAATCTGGTCAATTATAGTTCGATTTTCATGACTAAAATCTTTGTGCCGATGTGTGATACTCTCTAAAAAACTTGCTTTAGGACATCACTACCCTGTTTTTTCTAAAGTTCGATTTCTCCTTTGGGTTTCGACATCTTTTCCACCTTCTCTTTTGTGTGATTTTTTGCCATGAGATAAAGGAAGTCCACAATAACATTTGCTTCATCATCGTCGACTTCAATACCATTCTTTGCTAATATCGTAATTGCCCGTCTAACAGAAACCTTTTTATCGATAAAATTCATATTCATTGCTTTTTTGATTGTCGTTTTGTCGATAATATTTTTGATAATCCCCCAAATAGTTCCAATGACATATCTCCTGTTTGAAAATCAACATTAAGCGGAGTAATAAGACTGACAAGATGTTTTTTGTCTGCTGTGTCCAAGCTTGGAAACGTTTTAAGAATACGGACAAAAGAACGGCTACCCAACAGGCTTTGTTTATCGATACGCTCTAATTTAACATTGATATCGTTCAGTTCCCTTTTCAGACATTTGGCATTGACATGACATTCTCTTTTTACTGCACTGTAATCATCGGATTTTAGTACATCGGCCACAAATAGCTTTCGGGCTTGGGAAAGGGTTGATTCCTGTTCAATCAGTTTTCTAACGACCAGATTTCGATGCTGTAAATACATGGCCTTTTGTGTGCCTGTATTCCAATCCTCTAAGATACTCTTGAATAAATCCATCGCTCCATTTGAAAGTACCAGTTGTCTAAGCTTACGTTCATAACACTCATTCAGAAATAGTGCGTTGATTCTTGTCTTGCATCTTTTTTGGCAATGGTAATATGGATATCTTTTTGTTGAGCCTCGGGAGAAGCTTCCACCGAGTTTTCTATTACAGAACGGACACACTAATATTCCTCTTAGATAAAATATTGCTTTTAAATCGTCCCTTTGGGAAGTTATCTTTCTCTTTGCATTGATTATCTTCTGTACCTCATAAAACAGGATTTCGGAAATCAACGGCTCATGGATCCCCCTTACCATGTATTGTTCTTCTGATTCGGATTTGATTGGGATAAGACCGCAGTATGCAGGGTTGCGGATAAGTCGGAAAAAGTATGAACGGGAACATTTCAATCCTTTGCCATCAGCCATCTTTCGGACTTCCTCAATCCTATGGATATTCTTGGCGAGTTGGAGAAAGACCCACCTTATGATACCTGCCTCGGGTTGCTTTGGAGTAATGATTTTCTTGCCGTCCGCTGTTGTCAGATTGATAAAGCCCAAAGGAGCTTTGCTCGGATATCTACCCATCTGTTTTGCCCGACGGATACCGTTTGCCGTGTTCATTGCCCGTCTACTGTTTTCCGCTTCCGGTACGGATAGATAAACGGCAAGCATGACCGTACTTTCCGGCACTGAAAAGTCTATGGGTTGGTCTATTGCCATTGCTGTTGTCTTATGTTTTCGGAGCATACCTATCATTTCATAGGCATACTCAACATTTCGGCTGAATCTATCCCACTTGATGAACAGTATTCTTGTCCATCTTTGGTTTACTTTTGACTTCTAAAAATAGTTTTTTCCATTCGGGTCGGTTGAAATTCTTAGCAGAGAAGTCTTCACGGTAAATGCCTTTGACTTCAATATTGTTGTACCTACAATATTTTAATAACCGTTCCTCCTGTTCCGGTAAGGAGTATCCTTTTCTTTTTTGCTCGTCCGTACTTACACGTACATATAAATAAGCTGTTTTCATTGAATGTATATTTGTTTGTAGTATTTCATATAGATCTGATCTGTCTTGATTCTGTAAATAGCAGAGCCGACTTGCCTCATATTGTATAACTTGTCTAATGAGAATTGACAACACGTTAATGTAATTTCATAAACAGCAGGCTACCTCACTATATGGGTATTATACTTATATTTAACAAAACCTTTAACAGATATTCATTAAGTTTTTTAAGCATGGAAATAGCTCTCAAAAACTAATGAAACGCTGTACGATCAAATTATTAGTGAATAAATATATAAGCTATTTAAAAGAAGTACTATAGTATGAATATTGTGTATGAGAAACCAACAATAGATAAGGGAACATTGCCTCGTCCCCCTGCATTAGCCAATAAATCTTTTCCCTATAATGATATTGCCGATTCTCGGCGATTTGAAGAGTTGCTTTATAGTATATACAAAGCAAAAATAGAAAATGATACGTTTGATGACTTTGATGATATTAATTTGATGACGGGCGTCAGAGATCAGGGGAGGGATTGTGTGTTAATACGAGACGGTAAGTCCTATGGATTGATCCAGTGTAAGAAATACGAAAAAAATTATAGCAAAAATGATTTAGGTATAGAAATTACCAAATTTGTATTATTTAGTCTATTGGAAAAAACTTTATTACATGATCAATCGGATTTTACTTATTATATTTCTGTCTCTAAAGGATTTACCGCGGATTGTATAGAATTTATAGACGACTTTAACAAATTAGCGCCAGAAGATCCCAAGCTATCAGATTGGATTTCTAAAAGCCTAAATATCCCTACATTACAATCATTAGCATTGAGCATAGATTACGATGAAGTTAAACATATCCTTGCCGAAATTAAAGTAAAAAAAATCACACCTCAGGATTTGGACAGGGATCTCAGCACCCCAGTCCTTACTCACCTCGTTCCATTATTCTTTGAGATTAGAACCGTCACTGACAACGTTAAGATCGATGAATTGATCGCAAAATTAGGATATGATTTAAGCCAAGAAGAAATAAGTAAAAAATTAAAATCGGGATCGGTAAGCTTAAATTCTGAAAAAAACAATTTCGATGATATAAAAGATTCCCATCTTCCACGAAAGGAAACGGATGACTTATATAATTGGATTGTTTCTGAAAAACAAAGCCAGAATAAAGAATTCCAAAGCGTATGTCTATTGGTAGGACAAGCAGGCTATGGCAAAACGGTCGTTTTAAAAGATTTATATGATAAATGTAATGTGAATGGGATACCAGTCTTGGGCTTAAAGGCAGACAAACTATATACTTATACTCTGGATGGCTTACAAAAAAGTTTGGGGTTTCCGATTCCTGTAAATGAATTTATTGAAACATGTAAAAAATACTACAAGAAAATAGTTGTTCTGATTGATCAAATAGATGCTCTTTCTCAATCTATGGCATCAGACCGGAACTATTTAAATGTATTTCGAAGTTTTATTGATCAGTTCACTAAAGATAACTCTGTAAGAATAATTGTATCCATAAGACCTTATGAGCTATATTATGACCCATCCCTCCGTATATATAAAAACATGCCCACTTTCGAGTTAAAACCTCTAAGTGAAAGTGAAGTGTTATCCGTTATATCAAAAATCAACATCAAAAAGGAAACCATATCTCCCAAGTTGTTTGAACTCCTTAAGGTGCCTAATCATCTAAACATTTTCATCCGTGTCGTTGTAGGTGGGGGAGTAAATTTACAAGCAACATCCATTCAGAGTTTGTATTTAGAGCTTTGGAACAACAAGATCGTAAATCTCCCTGACAGTGTTCCCGTACAACGAACCAATTTAAAAACTGTATTATACAACATTGCGAATCAAATGTTCAATACGCAAAGAATAACAGTTTCCTCTCTGAAATTTGAAGACGATATTAGTGAGATAAAATACCTTGTGAGTGAGAGATTGCTAAAGAGGGAAGATAAACAGTTGCAATTTTTTCACCAATCTTTTTATGACTTTGTTTTTGCCAAGCAGTTTGTAGAGAACACTAAAGATATCTTAGGATACATAAAGCAATCCGAGCAATCAATCCACATACGTCCCGCTTTAAAAATGATAATTTCGTATCTCCGAGACTATGATGAAAAACAATATGAAGATACAATAAGACTGATTTTTGAAGATCAAGAAACACTATTCCATATTAAACATGTACTGTTTTCGTTATTGATTTCTCAAAATAACCCCTCGAAAACAGAAATAGATTTGGTTAAAGGGGTGATTCATAAATCGATTCATTTACAGCTTATGTTCTTCGAGTTAGCCATGTCTACAGTTTGGTTCGATTTGGCCGAAAAAGAGGGATTGCTGAACGTATTGAAAAGCGAAACAATCGGAGACGTTGATCTCTCTGAGGATTTAATAGCATACAGGAAAAATGTGGCTTTCTTCTTTTTGAGAAACCATATCGTTACGCAAAACGCCCCTGTAGCTTGGCTGTTCTTGAAATCTTTACAAGATGACAAGATTGTTCAAGACCTGTTATTTTCAGTTGAAAAGTGGAGCAATCCAATATCTTATGAACTTTTTGAAAGGTGTAAAGACTTTGAAACCACTAATCCATTTGAGTTCTACCATGTATTGGACAGCATTGCAAAGAGTAATGAAGATTATGTCATCGAAATACTTTCAAAACTACTACCTCTGCACTTTGAAAAATCAAAATCTGATAGAGACTATGAGGAAAAAGAAGTGCTAAAAACTCTGGCAAAAACGTGTCCACATAAACTATTTCCTATTTTCTATGATTGTATAGAAATAGATCTAAAAAGAGAGATTGAATATGAGGAAGGTATTATAAGAGACTGGAAGTACAACAACGTGGATTTGAACGACAGTGAGACGATATTCGGCTCAGAGTTTATCTATCAATTACTGGCAGTCTGCCTAAAGCGAACTGCAAACAGATATCCTAAACATTTTGTCCCATTTTTTGAGAGATCTAAAAATTCAAGATATCAGGCAATATTGCGCTTGTTACTTTTTAGTCTTAATGATAATGAGGAGCAACATTATGACAGCGTTTTTATCATTTTTCAGAAGCTATTCGAATCCGGATTGATAAGTCAAGATAGTGATTTAGAGTTTGAGTTGCGTAATCTCATTGAACGTACATTTAAATACTTCAAACCAAATCAAAAGGATTATGTGATATCACAAATAAAACGATATGAAAACAAATATGAAATGGGTATTCATGAATATGGAGAACCGAGAAAGAAGCATTTTTATTCACATTGGGGCTTGGCCAAATACTATTGGTTATTACGCCTGCCGACAGAAGTAATATCCATTGATAAAGAACTCAATCGTAGTTTACAAGAACTAAAGAGAAGATTTGCAGATCGAAAGGAAAAACGAAGGAGTAGATCTGTTATGGCAGGAGTTGTACATAGTCCTATCAATTCTCAGGCTCATCAATATATGTCGAATGAACAATGGTTAAAGGCTTTCAAAAAATATAACGATAATCAATCGAGAAGAGGAGAAGATTTTTTGAAAGGAGGATTGGATGAATTGGCATCGACATTTCGTAAAGCTATTCAGGAAAATCCCTCCAACCAAAAACTTGAACTAATTGAAAGTATATTAGATGACTCTTCAATAAATAGGAAGTATGCTATCTATGGTTTGTGGGGCTGGACAGAAAAGAGAGAAGATCTTAAAGAAAAGACTATACCGCTGTTCAAAACTATATTGAGTGATTGCAACGGTTCAGACATATCGACCTGCATTGATATTGCTTCCAATCTTGTAGGTGATAGTGATAATGAAGAGTATTTAGTAAATTTTCTCATTGATCAATCTTTAGACTTTGAAAATCATAAAAGAACGATATTCTCAAATTATGAAGAAAAAGAAAAAACAACATCGATAAATGGACTGGTTATGGCTGGAATCAATACAGCCTGCGGTTCTGCAGTACGAACATTATTAACTTTTAGGGATAAAGCCTATGAAGATCTTATTTTTAATACTTTAGAAAAAATTCTCAATTCTGCACCAAACGAACTTCGAGCGGTTGGGTATTGGCAATTTGCCTATTTAACTCATTTAGACAAAGAGAGGGCTTACGCTATATTCGCAAAGAGCATAGCATCAGAAAATAACATTTATGTTATCGCCTCATCCATCTGGTCACTACAATATATGAGAAATGTTAATGGCTTTGAAGTATTGTCCGACGCTTATGAGAAGCTAATAGAGTCTGAGCTTTTGGGTCAGGATGATAGTTACAACCTTTTTTTAATTCTTTATGGCTCCTATCTGCATGATCAAATTGGTGCTGAATATTTATTGTTAAAGCATTTGCATTTTAATAAAAAGATATCGTCTAGAGCTATCAGAGAAATTTTGAAACATTACTATGATGTGCCAAATAGTAAAGAGAAAAATGATAGATTGCTGAATCTGATAATTAAGCAAATCAGCGAAGATGATGAAGAGGACATGACATTAAATTTTATAAATGTCGAACATGTCAAGATAACTGATATTCAAGAATTTTTAATGCAGTATATATCATCACCTAAATTTAAATTGTCGGAATATTTTATAGAATATTTAATTTATCAATGTGGGATCTCTGTTTATGTTGCAATTGATGTATTTGACTTAGCACTTTATAGACACACTCTAAGTGAAAAAAATCCCCGAGCATATCATCGTAGTGACGAAACTGCCATAAAATTTGTGGTAGGAGCTTATGACTGCTTGCATGGTATTGATGAGGATAGTAAAACTAAAAGAAAAAAACTTCTTTTGCTGTTCGATCAAATATTAATGGATTACCGGCTAAGGAGGAGAGCTGATAATATACTGGAAAGCCTCATTTAACTATATTCGGTATTAACTATTTTTTATCATATATTATACATTGAGTAAATATGTCAGAAAAGGAAAAAACTATAGCAAAAGTCTTCATTCTCGAAAGCCTTGATTTTGAAGACGAAGAAAAAGGAAACTACGAAGGTGAGATCATTTACAAAATTTTGCAAATGTCTTCCGTAGATTGTGAATATTACTACTTTCGAACAAAGCAAGAATTTGAGTACTTTATACAAAAATTTAAAGAATCCAACTTTAGATACCTACATCTTTCATGTCATGCTTCGGAAGAAGGTTTACAGACGACTCTGAACGAATTTATTGGTGTATCTGAGCTATCAATGATACTTGAGAATGTATTAGATAAAAGACGGCTTTTTTTATCGGCGTGTTCCTTGACCACAGATAGTTTCGCTAATTTAGTCTTTAAAAATACAGATTGTTATTCAATTATGGGCGCACCTGAGGCTATTAATATGAATGATTCCGCTATATTTTGGGCATCCTTTTATCATCTTCTCTTCAATCGAGAAAAAAACTACATTAAACATGAAGAAATTAAAACAATTTTATACAAACTGAGGCAACCATTTGAAATTCCGATAAGATATTACAGAAAATCCTCTTCTGTGAAACAGGGTTGGAAAAGAGTTACTTTAAAAGATCAGAAAGATAAATAAACGTCATCAATTAACCTATATTATACATGAAAATAACCATCTTTTTTTCTTGGCAAGCTAGAACTAAAGGCAAGTATAACAGATTTTTTATTTTAGAATGTCTAAAACAGATATTACCCTTTTTAGAAACAGTTCCTGACTTCAAGGGAATCAAATTCGAATTGTTAGAAGGAATATCAGGTGAATCAGGATCAGTACAATTAGCCTCAAAAATCATGGATGATAGAATTCCTCGATCTGATATTTTCATCGCTGATCTAACAAATATTAATGGTGAAATTCCTGATTTTATTCCAGCAGAAAAACGAGACGAATATAAGACACTAATTCAGCCTACACCAAACCCAAATGTATTGCTTGAATACGGGAATGCCTATCAGGTATTGGGTGAAGAGAAAATAATTAGTATTGTAAATGAGTACTTTGGGTCTTTAAAAGATTATGAAAATCTATTACCATTTGATATAAGACATTTACGATTCCCTTTATCATACAACTATAGTGAAGACAATAAAGATGATAAGCTAAAGGTAGAGAAAAAACTAATTAAGCAATTGGCTGATGCTATAGAAACGACCTCAAGATTTCATTTGCAAACCCTCAAAAGTAAATTTAGACCATTTAAGACTTGGAACGACTGGAATGATGACTTTGATTGTTCTCAACAGTTTCAAAATAATCAATTTATTAGTGATTTTATAAATGATATTCAAAATACGGTCAGCAATAGTTATACCTCGATTCGAATAATTGGATTGTCAGGACTTGGTAAAAGCAGAATTTTATTAGAAACCTTTAGACCTATAGATAGTGATCCGAATAGTTTACTATTGTCAAGTAGGATTCTCTATTACGATTTCCAAGAAAAATCAACATTAGATCTATCACAATATCTCAACAGTCTGCAAGAAAAGGATGAAAATAGGATTATTATCCTTGATAACTGCAGTTTGGAAGATCACAGAAAACTTTTAAAATATATTAGTAAGCCAAATAATAAACTCTCTTTAATAACAATAGACTCAAATCCAGAGGAACTTGAAAGGAACAAAATCGCTAAGATAAAATACATAGAAATTAAAAAAGAAAATTTGGATGATGTCGTTGAAAAAATAATCGATAATGACTTCTCTCACTTAAGCGAAGAGCACACAAAAAAAATAAAGGATTTTATAATTCCCCCCGAAAACAGGACAGCAGTTTAAGTTAGATTTTT
>NZ_JAYKZZ010000008.1:0-308 GCF_035818675.1 Parapedobacter flavus | reverse complement strand
GAGTACAATCGGATCCGTGATTTTCGGATCATCGATGGTAATCGCATCCATCGTCACGTTGCCCGTGTTGGTCACCGTGAATGTGTATTCGATGGTATTGCCATCTGTGGATAGCACACCCGTTTTCGCAAATGACAGTGCGGGGTCTGCCGGGACGACCACTTCGGTCGGTACACCCGGGTCGCCCGGTGTGCCGGGATTATCCGTGTCGGGGGTTGAGGGAACAGGCGTGATCGGCTGGCCGGGTTCGTCCGGATCGGTAGGGTCAAATGGTGGTGTGCCTGTCGTTGTTGCAGTGTTCTCAACAA